>JACQQR010000122.1 GCA_016206875.1 Candidatus Omnitrophota bacterium | reverse complement strand
CCCACCCTCACCCCTTCCCCTCTCCCTCATCTGAGGGAGAGGGGCCGCATATCAGTAAGCACTCTTCCTTTTTACCCTATACGAACTTAGGAAACAGCGTACTAGTCAGCGTACAGTGCACGGCGTACGCTGAAAATCGACTAAAATTCAGGCTGGCTTTATTTCTTAAAAACTCTTGAGCGATTCACGCACCAACTGATCCACCGGGATTTCCTCGCCGTGCCTGGCAATCACCTTCCGAATGACATCGGAGGCTTCCTGTTTTTTATATCCCAGTTGGGTCAACGCGGCAAGCCCTGTTTCAAATAATCCGGAGGCCCCAAGCGAGCGGCCAGAAATTTTCTTTTTGCCGGATTTGTCCTCAAAAATAATTTTTTCTTTTAGCTCGACAATCATGCGCTCGGCGGTTTTTCTGCCGATGCCCGAGATGGCCGTCAGGATTTCTGTGCGTTCCTGGGACACGGCCTCTTTGAGCTCTTGAATGCCGATGCCCGAGAGCACGGTTAATGCCAGTTTTGGGCCAATGCCTGAAACCGTCATCAGAAGCCGGAATACATCGCGCTCTTCTTCGGTAGAAAAACCAAAGAGCAAGTGCGCGTCTTCGCGCACCACTAAATGAATCCAGAGCCGCACAGGCGCACCTGTCTGGGGCAATTGACGATACGTGGACAAAGGAATGAAAATTTCATAGCCAATTCCCGCCACATCCAGCACCGCCTGCGTGACTTCCTTTATAGCAAGCTTTCCTTCCAGATAGCGGTACATGTTTTCTCCTATTTCCCGGTGGAGACAGCTCTGCCCCGAAGCACTGTCCCTGTCTCGAGGGAAACATTGAGCTTTTTTAAAAATTTCGAATTTTGATAATGACAAAATGCAAGCGCTAAGGCATCGGCTGAATCAACCGGCGGCGTGGTTTTGAGATGGAGAATATTTTTGATCATAAACTGGATTTGCGGCTTGCGCGCTTGCCCATTGCCGCAAACAGACTGCTTCACTTTGGCCGGCGTATATTCCGTTACAGGACAGGAAAATTGCGCCGCCACGAGCATGGCAATAGAACGGGCCTCACCAATTTTAATGGCTGATTTGAAATCCTTGCCAAAAAATACATTCTCCAGGGAAACTTCGTCGGGGCGGTAAATCTGAAATATCTCGGATAAGGCATGATACAAGGTTTTCAAGCGGCTGGGAAGGGGCGAGCGGGGGTGGGTTTTAATCGTTTCAATGAGGCGCGCGTGGAGCCGCGAACCTTCTGATTCGAGAAGGCCTATTCCCATTTGAATCGTTCCCGGATCGATGCCCAGAATTTTCAATTGGCGGCCTCCCTAACTACATTAATTCTTTTGGCACATCAATATTGCTGTACACGTTCTGAACGTCATCATGATCTTCCAGGGCCTCAATGAGCCCAAGCACGGCTTTCGCTTGAGAGACGTCCAGCGTGACCAGATTTTTCGGCAGCAGCGTAATTTCTGCAGACTCGGTTTTAATCCCCGCATCCTCCAGTGCCTTTCGAACGGCTTCAAAATCATGAGGCTGGCAAATCACTTCAAAATTTCCCGTGTCTTCATCTTGATTCATGTCTTCGGCTCCGGCGCCCAAAGCGACTTCCAAAAGTTTATCTTCAGTGGCGCTGCCGGGAGCCACAACAAAAAGGCCGCGCGATTCAAATTGCCAGGCCACAGAACCGGCGCCGGCCATATTTCCGCTTTTTTTGGCGAAGATGTTTCGGATCTCTGCGGTCGTTCTATTTTTATTATCGGTGAGGCAATTGACTAAAATGGCCGAACCGCCGGCGCCATAGCCTTCGTACACAACTTCTTCGTAATGAACGCCTTCCAGTTCTCCCGTGCCTTTTTTAACCGCCCGGTCAATATTCTCGGAAGGCATGTTACTGTTTTTTGCGTTGGAAATTGCCAGACGAAGCCGCGGATTGGTTTCGGGATTTCCTCCACCCACCCGGGCCGCCACCGTAATTTCTTTAATAATTTTCGTGAAAACTTTTCCACGCTTTGCATCCAGCGCCGCTTTTTTATGCTTGATGGTTGCCCATTTTGAATGGCCCGACATAACTCAATCTCCTTGCTGCTGCTGATTTCCGTGCTTAAGAATGGCAAGCGTCATATCCACCGCATCGCGGGTTTCGCCAACATCATGCACGCGCACAAGCCGCGCGCCTTCCCGCACCGCCAATACACAACCGGCAATACTGCCTATTTTCCGCTCCGTGATTTCCCGGTGAAGAGTATGACCGATAAAAGATTTTCTTGAAATGCCCACCATGACCGGAAGACGCAAATCTGAAAATTCGGATAAACGGTTTAAAATTTCGAGATTCTGCGCGGCTGTTTTAGAAAACCCGATGCCCGGATCCACCACAATAGAAGAATCGTCGATTCCGGAGCGGCGGGCTATGTTGAGACTTTCTAATAATTCCGCTTTAACTTCCGAAACAACATCTTGATATTGCGCAAAATGTTGCATGGTTTGAGCCGTGCCGCGCCGGTGCATCACAATGAGACCGGCATCCAATCGAGCTACTTCACCCGCCACGTTGGGCTCGCGTTGCAATCCGCTTACATCATTGATGATGTGCGCGCCCATTTGTAACGCTTCACGGGAAATTTCCGCGCTTGTCGTATCGATAGAGACGGGGACTTTAACAGCCTTAAGAATCTTTTCGAGAACGGGGAAGAGCCTCCGGCCTTCTTCTTCTACGGAAACTTCGACAGCACCGGGACGCGTGGAAACGGCTCCGATATCCAGGATATCCGCGCCTTCTTCAATCAGCTCGAGTGCGCGGCCGAGGGCGCTTGCGGGATTTTCATATTTTCCGCCATCGGAAAAAGAATCGGGAGTCACGTTCACCACTCCCATCACCAAAACACGCTGTGAAAGATCAAATTGAAACTGACGCGCGCGGAAAATCATAATTTAATAGAAGTAGAGAAAGACGCTCTACTCTTTACCCTTTACTTT
>JACQQR010000126.1 GCA_016206875.1 Candidatus Omnitrophota bacterium | reverse complement strand
TTGCTTAGACGAATGGAAAACGAGCAAATACTGTGCCAGCTCTTGCTCCGTAGTTCATAGCAGATGTTTTGATTTTTCTAGGGACTGCGGACTATGGACTATAGACCGTGGACTGTGGTAATCTGCCGGTATCTTTTTAAAGGACTTCTCTATGAGTTCTATGCACACCGACGAACGCGATACGGCGAATTTTCGATTTATTTCCAAAACGGCCGCAATCTCCACCCTAGTTACCGGAAGCCTTGTTCTGGTTCTCTCAATTTTTTTATGGAGTGTTAGGCTTGCCGGACAAAGAACGGGTTGGCATCATTTTGAGCTTAGTGTAGCGCTTTTTGTCCTCTCGAATATTCTGATTCTTAGTGTGTTTGTTTGGCGGAGCGCCGCATCGCTCGTCCGCCAGGAGATGAAGCGCAAACAAGTGCAGGAAATTTTGAGGGAAAGCGAAGAGAAGTTCCGTGTCATTGCCCAAACAGCCAATGACGCGATTGTGCTGGCCAACCGGCAAGGGAAAATTATTTACTTCAATCAAGCGGCCGAGCAAATGTTTGGCTACACAGGCGTGGAAGCGCAAAACCAGCCCCTGACTATTTTGATGCC
Organism: Candidatus Omnitrophota bacterium; assembly: GCA_016206875.1. Taxonomy (GTDB): domain Bacteria; phylum Omnitrophota; class Omnitrophia; order Omnitrophales; family JACROU01; genus JACQQR01. Next base: position 1,583 of record JACQQR010000126.1, on the reverse strand, counting down.
CGAGCGTTACCGAGACGCTCACCAAAAGGGGCTGAGTCATTATCTGGCGACCCGCGAAACACGTGTCATCGGTAAAACCCTGGAATTGGCGGGCCAGCGGAAGGACGGAACAGAGTTTCCTTTGGAGATTTCCATTGCCAGTTGGGAAACGTCGGACAATATTTTCTTTACCGCCATTATTCGCGACATTACGGAAAGAAAACTTTTGGAAGAAAAGCAGCTTCGCCTCTCTGAAGAACTGGCCCGGTCAAAGGCCGAGCTGAAGCAATTGGAATTATTTGCCTTTGTGACCTCTCATGATCTTCAGGAGCCTCTTCACAAGATCACGGCTTTCAGCGATCTATTGGCAATCCATGCCGGCAGCCATTTAAGCGCAAAGGCCCAGGAGACTCTCAACAGTATTCAAGATGCGGCCTCGCGCTTGAGCCAAATGATCGAGCAGCTGCGCCAGCTTTCCCGCATACTGACTCAGGCAAGTCCTTTTGTCCGGCTGGATCTCAAGCAGCTTGTCCGTGAGGCGCTGGAGGAGTTAAAGGAAACGGTCGATGCTACAAAAGCCAAAGTTGAGATAGAAAATTTACCCGCAGCCCGGGGCGATGCGTTTCAAATTAAACTGGTGTTCAAGAACTTACTTGAGAACGCGTTAAAATTTTGCGCGAAAAATTGCGCCCCGCAGATTTTGATTTCATCCGGGAAACAAGAGCCGAATTTTGTGGAAATCTCCGTGGAAGACCGGGGAATCGGGTTTGAAGAAAAATATGCCGAGCAAATTTTTGTTCCATTTCAGCGCCTCAATGCGAAACATGAATATTCCGGCTCAGGCATCGGGCTGGCCATTTGCAAAAACATTATCGTGCGGCATGGGGGGCGCATCACAGTAGAAAGCCGTCCGGGAAAAGGCTCGGTGTTTCAGTTTACTTTGCCTTCTGTGCCCGAGTAAGAGCCGAGTGAAAAAGGAGCCGTCATGGACAAGAAAAATAAAAAACTCCGCAGAATATTGATAGCAGAGGATGACAGGGATTATTACTTGATGATTCAGGAAGCGTTTCGCACGGCAGAAATCCCTGTTCAATTAGACTGGGTGGAAGATGGAGACGAGTGCCTGGAATATTTGCGAAAAAAAATTCTTCCCGATCTGGTGTTGCTCGATTTGAATATGCCGCGAAAAAACGGATTGGCCACCTTGGAAGAGATGAAGAAAACCCCCGCTCTTCAGGATATCCCGGTGGTTGTAATGACTGTTTCCAGGGCCGAATCGGACATCGATTCCAGTTACCGGCTTGGCGCGGCCTCTTTCATCACCAAACCGCTTGGTTTCCGCGAATTAATAGAAGTGGTAAAAACGCTGAATCATTATTGGTTTAAAACCGTCACACTTCCCCTTCATTAATTCTCTTATCAATATTTTCTTTATTCGCTTGATTCACTTGGTTTTTTGTTTGAATTATTTCAAAAACTGACTACAATGACTTCCATTCTTAATGAACATTGCCTAATTTCCCGTCATCCCGGGAAAGCGGGGGAACCAGATTTTGGGGCTAACTCACCTGTAGGGTGAGGCGGTTACTCTTAACCCAAGCCCG
>JACQQR010000120.1 GCA_016206875.1 Candidatus Omnitrophota bacterium | reverse complement strand
GGCGCCGTGTGGCAGTTTCCTCTTGTTGGACATTTCAAAATTCTAAAAAGGGGGTCACATGGAAATGACTAAAGAAAATAAACATATCAACGAAGAAGTGATTCGGGAAGTGATTATCGATGCCCTGGACATCAAGTTTTCGAAAAACGCCGGCCTGAACGAAAAAATAGCCAGGTTGTTCCGGGATAAAGAGACAGAAAAGGTGAGCCCGGTGGAGGTGTTTGCCGCCAGTGCGGATGACACGCTTTTGGTGATCAAGCGCGATCATTCGCAAAAAATCAAACACATCGTGTTTTTAGACGCGCCCACTCAACAGCCTTTCCATATTCGCAACATCAGAAAGCATAGAATCAGCTGAGGAAATGCTTTCGGATACGGCCTTAGTACGGCAAAATATTTGATATTGGGGGTTCCGAGGTGCTATGCAGTACGCCCATTTTCAATCGTCATGCTGCATTAGTTTCCCAATGTAAATTCTGGGCGTGTGCTTTTTAATTCAAAAAACAATTCAAAAAAATCATTTGACAAAACTTTAATAACTAGAGATAGTACCACTCTTCCGAAAGGGGAAAGTATGTCGGGAATTCCCAAGCATTCCACGTTTTTACGCCTAGCATCGACGTTGCTTTGCTTATTTTATTTGAGCGGATGCGCTACCGTGATTGCCGCTCAGCAGCCCAGTAAGAAGGATTTATCTGTCTTACGACAAGGCACGCTGCGAAATCATATTATTTCCGAGTTAGGTGTCCCTTTTTCATCAGCGGAGCAAAACGATAAAAAGGTGGATATTTTCATTTTTACGCAGGGGTACAGTAAAGGGACAAAAGCCGCGCGTGCGATTTTCCATCTCGCAGCAGATATTTTTACGTTTTTTTTGTGGGAATTGATTGCTACTCCTGGTGAAATTATTTTTGATGGCAGTGAAAGGTCTTACAAGGTGACTTACGATCAAAGCGATTGTGTTGAAAAAGTTGAAGTATTGAATGGAAAACCCTTGCCTTATTCATATCCAACTCATTCCGGAGATCCTTTGATTGCAACTCCCTCTTCGAAGCCAATAGTCCCATTACCCATTCAGGCAGATCCCATCGAATCATCACCATCCGTTTCTGAGCAGATCGTAGCTTCCACAACCCAATCTCAAGTATCCGCAGCGCAGACTGTTGATACTATGCAGCCTGGCAGTCAAATAGTGACACCCGTTTCTGCTCAAACGCCTGTAGTCGTAAAAAAATAAAGTAAAAAGGAGAATGAAATGAAAAAATTATTTTCAATGTTGATGGTTTTTGCAATGTTGTGCGTGAATTCGGGTTGCGCAACGTTAGTAGGAGGGGGCAGTAGCGAAAAAGTTCAAATCCAATCTGAGCCCAGAGGTGCCGAAGTATTTGTTGATGGAATCAGCTCTGGCAAAACTCCTGTTTTTGTCAGTCTCGAGCGACGCGATTCGCATCAGCTGAAATTTAAAAAAGAAGGGTACGCCGAAGAAACGCGCATGACCACCAAGGGAACCAATGGCTGGTTGTGGGGTAATCTCCTGGTAGGCGGCATTATTGGAATTCTTATCGATATGTCTACCGGAGCTGCTTACAAAGTAGACCCAAAAAATATTCATGTAGTTCTGACGCAGGTAAAGGCAAGTGCAAATGAAGTGGTGAGTTTATCCCAAGAAAAAGTTATTCCAGTACCCACCAATATTGATCAAATCGAGAAATTAGGCAAATTAAGAGACGCCGGATACGTGACCGAGAATGAATTTATGCAGACAAAATCCAAACTTTTGGAGAGCTCCCAGGCTATGAAATCGCCGGTGCAGGCTGTATCTGCGTCCCAGGTATCGCAGCCCGTTTCCAATGCCATTGTTCAGGCAGGCGCGAAAGCAGATCTTGCCTTGGTAACCACGTCTGCGACAGATGCTGTTGCTCAGAATCAGGCACAGACTGATCAGAAGCTTCCCGGCGAGGCGCCTCTTCCCACAACATCCACGACAGTACCCGCTCAAAGATAGGAACATTGGTGTTCTGTGTATTTGCAACGTTATTGAAAAAGTATCACTCGATTCAAATTGCCGGAATTATTTTTACTTTCGCCTGTTTATTCTGTGGTTGTTACACGGTTGGTCTTTTGAGCTCGCCTGAAAATTTAAAGGGATATTCGTCGAATCAAACCCTTTCAGTGGGTATCATGACGGTTCGGGATATTTGCGAGGATAAGCAAAATATAGGCAATGTGGGTAGCATCCGATTGAAGAAAGCAGCGGACTTTGAAGAGAACCTTACTGCGAGAATAGCTTTAGCGCTTAATTCATCTTTCAGAGTGAATATCAAACGGATTGCTCCTTTAATTGAAGAGTCAGAAATTGCTGAAACTGCGTCCAAAAACGACCTGAATCGTATAGTAAGAGTCGATGTCTATTATGCCAGCGTGTATGCTACGCAAAGCTATATTCAGGAAGTTTTTGGTGACATTCAGCTAAGTATATTTGTGTACAACCGCGATGGCCGCCTTCTCTGTAAAAAAAACATTTCTGGACATGTGAAAAGAACTGTTGGAACTGCATTGTTTTACAGTCGCATTGCTCCTGAAATGCTGGATGCGGCGCTTCATGATACGGTAAGACAGATAGTGGCAAATCAGGATTTAAAGCTTTCACTTTCATCTGTAGCCCAATTGTTACAAACTTGATGATTCATCTTCATCTTACGTAAAGGAGAAAATAATGAAAAGCCTCGCGGGAATTCTAATGGCCGCATTGTTCGTATCTGGTTGTGCGATGACGGCGAAATTGCCACAGGCACCCGACGCATCTTCTTTTACGAGGTACCCCGACGTTGCCAGTGTTGGCGTTGCCAAGGTGCAGGATGTGCGTGGGACGGTGAAGGCAGGTGCGATATCCGCACAGCCTGTGGAGGTCAAAGAGGATATAACTGATTTTTGTACAAAATATCTGATCAACAGTCTGAACTCCGATATGAAAGTGAATGTTACTCTCATTGAAGAGACTCTTCCCGCAAACGACATTCCGCTTTTGGCAGCTCAAAAAGGTCTGGATCGAATATTAATCTCAAAATTGATTTCAGTAAAATTTTCTTCATTGGATGCCATCATGGATCCGGTACAGACGGATATGCAGATGGATGTCTATGTCTATAACCAGTCCGGGGAATTGATTCTAAAAAGGAATTTCTTTGGCAAAGCGGAAAAATGGCTTGGGCTTGGAACCAGTATCAAAAGTACCGGCAAACTTGTGCAGGAAAGCACGCTGAATTTAATGGGGACTCTTGCTAGTGATGCAGAGTTAAAATCGGCTTTAACAAAGTAATCCAGTGCGGGCTGTGAATGGGATTTGAGTTCCGCCTGATCTAAGAAGGGGGTATGTGCTATACCGCACAGTTTTGAGAATTGGCTATGACCATTGCCCAGCGGGATGGCTCTAAAGATCACTTGGGGCGAATCATTCTCTCGGGGTGGTTGTTATTCTGGGGCAATCCCGGCACCTGCAGGAAAGTCAGAAGCTCTTCATAATATTTCGGCAATCTCTTGGATAAACACTGCCACCTCGGCGCTTCTTCAGAAAAATAAACTGTCTTCCCCCCTCCTACTAAGGGATTGCTTTCCCCGCGAATAAAAAAAACGGCTTGTGCACGCAATTAGTAAAAAATCCACACTTTTGACCTGATATGCTATAATCCCGCCAATTCCAAAAACAGGGAGGGCGGCGCTATGGCACACCGCAAATGGGTTCGGGTAGTTTCGGTTTTTATGGTTTGCGTCTTTACAATTTCATCGGTTGCGGAAGCTTCTATCACCTCGGGTTTGGCAGTTCCCTCAAACTTCTCTGAAAATCCTCTTTCGCCGGGTGTTCATTTCTCCGGTCTCGATCCCAATGTCTGTGTTGCCGAGGAGACCTGGATATCTCCAAAATCAGCCGGCTCTCAGAAATTCCCCCAAGTAGTTTTATTCCGCGAAGCGCATATGAATTCCGGCTCGCAGAAGAATATCGCCAAATCGCTTGAATATATAGCTTCCGAGACCGGGATCCAAGGGAAGCTCGTCATCGGCGTAGAAGGGGCGCCCACCGAAGAGATAACGCCGGTGGCCTTTCAGGCTTTTCCCGACAGGGACATTCGAAAAGCCGTTTCCGAGGCGTTTCTCAAGGAAGGCTATTTGGACGGGGCGGGATTGTACGCGGCCAATCATGAGGCAAAGGTTTTCGGGCTGGAAGAGCGGGCTTTGTACGAGAAACATCTGTCTAGTTACCGCCGATTTAGTTCGCATCAAAATGAGTTAGTAGCCCAGCTGGGGACAATCTCCGGAGCGCTGGAGCGGGCCAAAGAGCGGGTGTATACCGGGCAGCTGCGCAAATTAGACCAAAGCCGCCGCAAGCTGGACCGGAATATGGAGAACCTGCCCAAACACATACGGCTGCTGCGCGCTGTGTGCAAAACAAAGAATATGAATTTTGATAGGTTTGAGGCCATCCAGAAGATGGAAGAGGCGATGGACCGAGGATCATTTGACGGCGTGCTTCCCAGCGAGTTTTTCCAAGAGCTGGGAGCGCTGGAGACGGCGCTATTCGCCCGCCTGGCGCGTTCCCTGGATGAGAAGAAATTAGTTGTCATGGACCGCTCGGTCTCGCTGCTGAGTGCTCTAGCCGCTCTAGCCCTCACTCGGGACGAGTTAGACGAGCTATTGGCCCTCGGGCCCGAAATCCGCAATCAAAGGTTGTGGAAAGAGGCAGAAGATATTCTCCTCCGCCGGCAAATTCAACTACATCCCGGTTTGTCTGCGCAAATGGCAAGCCTGATCAGTCGTCTCGAAGGCGCATTTGAGTATTACCAGCTAGCGCTCGAGCGCGACAATATCTTAGCCCGAAACGCAAAGGTACTTGCCCGGAATCATGAGCGTGCCCCCGTTTACCTAGTCACCGGCGGATTTCACACAGAGGGCATTACCCAATATTTGCGGGGTGAAGGAATCTCCTACACCGTGCTCGCGCCCAAAGCCTCGAAGCCCTC
>JACQQR010000119.1 GCA_016206875.1 Candidatus Omnitrophota bacterium | reverse complement strand
TGCTCTATCCAGTTGAGCTATGGGCGCATGAATAAAATATTATATCAAGTGAAGGCTGCGGGAAGGCGGAAAGTATAGCCGAAAACATACGGAGCGTATAGGTGGTATTTTGCGTGAACTTGTCTGACGACATGCCCGCTTACCTGTTTGATCAGACAACCACTTTAAAAACATTATTGATTCGTTTAAGCGCGGCGTCGAGATCGAAGTTTTTTCGCTCTTCGGCGGTCAGAACCTCGAAAAGCTCTTCCTTGATGCGTGAGCGCATGTCTTTGATTTCTTCTGCCTGCCTGCCAAGATGCACGCTGTATCCGGCCAGATCCGTGTCAGCGCGGTCTTCAGCAAGTTTCTTTTGAAACAGTTCCATCACTTCCGGGTCGGCAATCTTAAAACCCTTTCTCAAAATGAAATCCAGATCGTAGAAATCGCGCGGGGCAATGGTTTTACGGGTCGCGGCCGCGCGCAGTTTTTCAGCCACAACCTCTTTCAGCGCCAGGCAGCGGACTTCCCCGCCTTCAAAAAGTATTTCTTCCGTAAAAGGATGCAGGAAATGATGCTGAACCTTGCGTTTTTCGGTCCCCAAAATGGGGTTATAGCGGAGGCCAATTTCAAATTTTATCTTTCCCTCACCCGGGCTCACCGCGGATTGATATACAAAATAATAAAGATACTGTTTTGACTCGTTCCTGCCCGGTTCCTCTGTTTCATCCAGTTTGATTCCGAATTGCTCCGCAAATTCTTTGATTTTATCTTTAACCGGCTGAATCGCTTTCCGCCTTATCCCGCGCGTAAGCGTCGAAGTCGGAAGCTGCATACTGAAATCAAGATCTTCGCTTAATCTATAGTAAGAAAAATAAACTTTATTAAGGCATGTCCCGCCTTTGAAGATCAGCCCTTCCGATAACTGGTTCAGTTTAGAGAGAATCAATGTCAAATAATAGTCCTTCTCCATCAAAAGCGGCAAAAAGCCTTTTTTTGTCGCAGCCAATTCAACAACCTTGATGAATTCATCCTTATTTTTGTGAATCATTGATAATGGCTTTCCATTTTTTATTGAGCCTTCCTTTGCGGGATTTCCCCAAAGAGGAGATCGCCGTATTTTCAACGCTCCCGGCAAGCGGCTTTAAAAGTGCCCCCGCAATCCCGGCGTTTTCCAAAAGAACGCCTGCCCATTTTCTGACGGTCACGTTCGGGAACTTCACGGCATATTCCACTAGCTTTTTGATATCACACTTTTTACGTTTGACGATCCCGGAAAAAATCTCTGCGGCCGGCTGAATGCCTCCCACCGGCTTGTTAAAATAAAGGAGATCGATCATGGTTTTTTCTTTCGAGCTGACGAAAATATCCTGACCTTCGATTTTTACGGCCCCAAGCCCATACATCCGGCTCTCGGAAATTTTTACGAATCTGCACGGAACCCGGCAAATAATTTTCTCTTTGCTTATCGAAGTATTAAGGATGTAGAGCGTTTGAAAAAGCTGTTCCGTAAAACCATAATAATTGAACATCGATGAGTATCCGATGTAGTAATTCCCCCTGGGGAAAAAAACGGGCGGGATAAGGAATGGATTCATGCCTCGTCCGGTCGGCCCCGCTTCCAGAGGCGAGAAAACGTAAACCCCGGGTTTTATCGGAGTGAGTCTGTTTTTCTTTTTAAGCCGGAAAACCACTTGCCACCTGTCTTCCGGAGACAGGTTGAAGAGATTCTCTAAATCTTTGCTCGTGACAATGGTTTTCTTTTCATAGGTCAGGCGCCCTACGATATTGGCTTCAATAGGCCCTAATTCTTTTAATGTATTTTTTTGAGTCATACCTTATCTCTAAAATAAGTATCGTATTACAGTTTTACAGCCACTAATCTAGCACACTTTCCCGGCGTGTCAATAAAGAATAAGCCTGGCATGGAACCTGCTTGCTTTGTCGCATTTACTCTTACTTACAAGGGAGACTTTATGGAAAACAAAATCGTGGCAGAGGCGGATTTGGGTATAAAAGAAAGGTGTTTTGTTTCTTCTTTACTTGAAACCCTTTCCGAGTGCATTGTTTATGAGCGTGCCCAGCTTATTCTTTATACCGCATTGTTCGATAAAGCCCGGTCGCTTCGGCGAGGGAAAATGCTTTTGGATGAGCTCTCTTTTATTCGCGACCAAAAATTAGACCATTTTCAACTCTTCACCGAATTTGCTGCGCAGATGGGGAGCCCCGCTTCCGTAGAGTCTTGCGGCATGCATGCCTTTCATGCGGTCTCACGGAATGTTCTTGAAATTGTGCGCCATCCCTACTCCGCTTTGGCGCAATCGTTCTCGGTTCTGCTTTCCTCGGAACTTACGGGGAATTTCTACTTGTGCTGGCAACGGTTGATTCAGCTTGCGGAAAATGCGGGACTTGAGGAACTCACCGGGCCCTTCGAGCAAGCGCTGCAAAGTGAAATGCAGCATAATGAAATTATTCGGCAGCGATTAACCGAAGAAGTCTTTGACGAAGCGGCATAATGGCAGCGCTGTAGAGCGCCTTCCTTAGGCGCTCACAGCGCAGTCATCATTCAACAAGAATGATGGCAGCGCCGAAAGCGCCTTCCTTAGGCGCTCACAGCGCAGTCATCATTCAACAAGAATGATGGCAGCGCCGAAAGCGCCTTCCTTAGGCGCTATACGGCGCAGTCATCATTCAACAAGAATGATGGCGGAGGGGGGGAGATTTGAACTCCCGGTGGCGCTTTTCAACGCCACAGCGGTTTAGCAAACCGCCGCACTAGGCCGCTATGCGACCCCTCCGAAAAGCAGTTACTAGTATACGGCATAACAATCGAAAATGGGCGTAGCCCATTGGCAAACCGTACAGTACCGCATCCCCAAAATCAAATGTTTTGCGGTACTAGTCGAAAATCGAAAGAAAATACCCGCACGTTTTTGCCATCAGCCGTATCTCACAGATATTTCTGCAACACTTCCGGGATTTGAATAGTCCCGTCATCTTTCTGAAAATTCTCCAGAATGCCGATGACCGTGCGGGGCAGGGCCACCCCCGAGCCATTTAACGTGTGCACGAGTTCTGGTTTTGCAGTGTGGCCTCTTTTGAATTTTACATTAATACGGCGGGCTTGAAAATCTTCAAAATTAGAACAGCTCGAGACTTCAAACCATTTCTCGGACCCCGGCGCCCACACTTCTAAATCATAACATTTTGCTGCGGCAAAGCTTAAGTCGCCCGAGGCGAGTAACACTACGCGATACGGCAGGCCGAGTAGTTGAAGCACTCGCTCGGCATCGGCGCGGAGGCTTTCTAATTCGTCGTAAGAATTTTCGGGCTTGGCAAATTTCACCAGCTCCACTTTGTCAAATTGATGAATGCGCGCCAGGCCCTTGGTGTCTTTCCCATACGAGCCGGCCTCGCGTCGAAAGCAAGGCGTGTAGGCCACAAATTTTTTTGGCAGTTCTTCTGCTTTCAATACTGCATCGCGAAGGGCATTGGTCACCGGTACTTCGGCAGTGGGGATGAGAAAAAAATCTTCATCACGCAAGCGGTACATATCTTCTTCCATTTTCGGAAGCTGGCCCGTGCCGGTCATGGTTTGGCGGCTTACGATAAAAGGCGGGGAAACTTCTTCATAGCCGTGCTCGCGGGTGTGCAGGTCGAGCATGAAATTGATTAGGGCCCGCTCAAGTCGGGCACCCATGCCTTGATAGTACAGCCATCCGCTTCCCGTCAGCTTGGCGCCTTTGGCCGAGGAAATCCAGCCCAGCGATTCCGAGAGTTCCACATGCGTGCGCGGCTGGGCCGACTTTAAAAATTTGGGCTCAAGCGTGCCCCATTCTTTCACAATTTTATTTTCGCTGGGCCCGCCGCGCGGAACGGATTCATGCGGCGGATTGGGAAGGTAGTGCAGTTTGGAGAAAAGTTCTTCATCCACTTTTGCGCCTTGCGTATCCAGCTCCGCAATGCGCGCAGAAAGCGTTTTCATTTCCCCTACTTTGGCGTCGGCACTTTGGCCGGAGCGTTTGAGCGCGGAGATTTCTTCGTTGGCTTTGTTGCGCAGGGATTTTAACGATTCAGTTTCTTGGATCAGCGTGCGACGCGTTTCATCGAGCCGGAGAATGTCATCCAGTTCAAGCGTGCTGTTTTTGGCCCTGAGGCCTTCTTTAATTTTCTCCGGATTTTCACGCAGAAGTTTTAAATCGAGCATGGGATTAAAAAAGCGGGCTACTCTTCGTCTTCGGGAAGATTTTCGCCGCCTTCTTCATCTTCTTTGGCCACGACGCGCGCGCACGTGGAAAGTTCTTGTTTGTCTTTGAGCGCGATGACGCGTACGCCTTGCGCATTACGGCCCGTGGTGCGAATTTGATTTACCGGTGTCCGCACCACCATGCCGCCGGTGGTGACAAATACCACTTCGTCTTCTTCGCTGACGGTGAGCACGTTGACCACATGCCCATTTTTATCCGTTGACTTAATGTTGATAACGCCTTTGCCGCCGCGCGACTGCAGGCGGTATTCACCGTAATCGGTTTTTTTACCGTAGCCGCGGCTGGTGACCGTAAGCGCCGTGTCTTTCTCATTAACGATTTCCATGGCAATGACTTCGTCTTTTTTATCGAGACGTATGCCCCTGACCCCGGAGGCGGTGCGGCCCATTTCGCGCGCGTCACGCTCCGGAAAGCGAATGGCCTGGCCTTCTTTCGTGGCGATAAAAATTTGGTCCTTGCCCGCCGTGATCTTCGCGCTTACCAGCTCATCTTTATCACGCAGCTTGATCGCCTGAACGCCGGTGGCGCGCGGATGCGAATAGGCGACTAAATTGGTTTTTTTAATCGTGCCGTTTTTAGTGGCCATGACCAGGTAATGTTTGTCGTCGAATTCTTTCACCTGAAGCATGGTGGCGATGGTTTCGTTTTCGCCAAGCGAGAGCACGTTAACAACGGCTTTGCCTTTGGCAACGCGCGAGGCCTGCGGAATTTCGTACGCCTTTTTCCAGTAGCAGCGCCCTTTATTGGTGAAAAACATGAGCGTGTCGTGCGTAGAGCAAAGGAAAAGATGCTCCATAAAGTCTTCTTCGTCCTTCATGCCGCCGCCGGTAACGCCTTTGCCGCCGCGGCGCTGTTTGCGGTACATGGAAACAGGGATGCGCTTGATGTAGCCGGCATGCGACATGGTAATAAGCACTTCTTCTTCGCGGATCAAGTCTTCGATATCGATATCGGTTTCATCTTTCACCACTTGCGTGAGGCGCTCATCGCCGTATTTTTTCCGGATTTCCGCGGATTCGGTTTTCACGATGTCTAAAACTTTCTGGCGCGATTTTAAAACGGCTTTGTAGTATTCAATTTTTTTGATGAGCTCTAAATATTCTTCTTCGATTTTTTCGCGCTCAAGGGCCGTAAGGCGCTGGAGCTGCATCTCCAAAATGGCTTTGGCCTGGACTTCTGTGAATTTGAAATTGGTGACTAAAGCGGCTTTGGCGTCATCCGGATTTTTGGCCGCGCGAATGGTTTTGATGATTTTATCGAGATTGGCGATGGCGATTTTCAAGCCTTCGAGGATGTGCGCCCGCTTCTCCGCTTTGTCGAGTTCGAATTTGGTGCGCCGCACGACCACATCCACGCGGTGGTTGATGAAATACTGCAGCATTTCTTTTAAGGTGAGGACGCGCGGCTCGCCATCCACCAGCGCAAGCATGATGACACCGAAAGTTTCCTGCATCTGCGTGTGCTTATAGAGTTGGTTTAAGATCAGCTCTTCGTTTTCGTCTTTCTTCAGTTCGATGACGATGCGCATCCCTTCGCGGTCGGATTCGTCGCGGATGTCGTAAATGCCTTCCACCTTTTTGTCTTCTACGAGCGCCGCAATGCTTTCAATCAGCGAGGCCTTGTTGACTTGATACGGAATTTCAGTGACAACGATGGCATCTTTGGAGCGTGTGGACTTGGCTTTTTCAAACTGCGCTTTGGCGCGCACCACGATGCGGCCGCGGCCGGTTTCGTACGCATTTTTAATGCCGTCGCGCCCGCAAATGAGGCCGCCGGTGGGAAAGTCGGGGCCTTTAATGTATTTCGTCAAATCTTTTACGGTAAGCTCAGGGTCATCGATGAGGGCGTTCATGGCGTCGACCACTTCAGACAGATTGTGCGGCGGAATGTTGGTGGCCATGCCCACGGCAATCCCGGTGGATCCGTTGATCAAAAGATTCGGAATTTTGGCCGGCATTAGTTTGGGCTCTACAAGCGATTCATCGAAGTTCGGCTGAAAATCAACCGTGTCTTTATCGATGTCGCCCAAAATTTCGTCGGTGATGGCGGCGAGGCGCGCTTCGGTGTAACGCATGGCCGCGGCATTGTCGCCGTCTACAGAGCCAAAGTTGCCCTGGCCTTCCACCAGCGGATAGCGAAGCGAAAAGCTTTGCACCATGCGCACCAGCGTGTCGTACACAGCCGTGTCGCCGTGCGGGTGGTACTTGCCAAGCACCTCTCCGACAATACGCGCCGACTTTTTGTAGGGTTTGGTGTGCTCCAAGCCCAGTTCACTCATTGCATAGAGAATGCGGCGGTGCACGGGCTTGAGCCCATCGCGCACGTCGGGCAGCGCACGGCCCACAATCACACTCATTGCGTAATCGATGTAGGAGTTTTTCATCTCCACTTCAACGGGCACAGGCAGTACGCGCTCGGTGAGAGCGTATATGCTTTGCGACGGGAAAAGCGAGCTTTTGTCTTCCGCCGGATTGCCGGCGTTTTTTTCCGGGTTATTTTCTTTCTGGTCTGCCAAAAGAATTCTCCTCTTTCCTCATTTAAATATCCAAATTCCTTACCGCTTTCGCGTGGCGCTCAATGAATTCGCGCCGCGGCTCCACCTGGTCGCCCATTAATATAGAAAAAATTGCGTCGGCTGAAACGGCGTCTTCCAGTGTGACGCGCAGAAGCGTGCGGCGCACCGGGTCCATCGTGGTTTCCCAAAGCTGCGTGGGGTTCATTTCACCCAAGCCTTTGTAGCGCTGCAAGTGAATGCCTTCTTTGCCCAAATGTCGCACCGTCTCCAACGCCTGCCGCAGCGTTTTGGCCTGAATGATCTTTTTGCCGGCAGAAATTTCAAAAAGCGGTTTTTCCCCTTCGTGAAATTCTTCGAGCGAAAGACTGTATTTTTCCAGTTTTTTATTGAGCTTCTCCAGCTCATGCGATTCAAAAATTTCCATGATTTCCAGGCCGTCTTTTGCGCCGTTGCCTCCGCCGGCCCCGCGTGTCTTCAGCTCTAATTCTTTGCCCTCTTCCTTTTCTTTGGCTTTCGTGAACGCAGCCAGTTCTGTGTCTGTAAAAAGAAATTTGTCGACTGCGCCAAGCCGCACTAAATAAGCCGGCAGCTTCCCTTTGGCCGGGTCACCGGCTTCAATGTACTTGTCAAAATCGACGCCTTTCCTTTGAATGCTTTTTTGCTGCCGGTCTACTTCTGAGGCGATGGCCAGTACTTCATTTAACTCTTTGTCCGAAAACTTCTTCTTCTTGCCGATGGCTGTCACCTCAAGCCCTTCGGAACCCATCTCAAGAAGCATTGCGTTCATTCGTTCTTCGGTGTCCACATATTCTTCGCGCTTCCCTTTTTTGATTTTATAAATCTGCGGCTGGGCAATGTACACGTGGCCGTTTTCAATCAGCCGCTTCATTTGACGGTAGAAAAAAGTGAGCAGCAGTGTGCGGATATGCGAGCCGTCTACGTCGGCGTCGGTCATGATGATTATTTTCCCGTAACGGATCTTCGCCAGATCAAAATCCTGGTCGCCTACACCGGTGCCAATCGCCGTGATCATCGTCCGGATTTCTTCGTTCGAAAGCATTTTGTCAAGCCGCGCCTTTTCTACGTTAATGATCTTTCCCCTCAAAGGCAGGATGGCTTGGAAGCGCCGGTCGCGGCCTTGTTTGGCCGAACCGCCTGCCGAGTCGCCCTCGACCAAATAAATTTCGCAATTTTTTGGGTCGCGGTCGGAGCAGTCGGCTAATTTTCCGGGCAGCGAGGCCGACTCCAACGCGCCTTTGCGCCGCGTGAGCTCGCGCGCTTTGCGCGCCGCCTCGCGCGCCTGAAGCGCCACTACGGCCTTGTCGATAATTTTGTTCGCAACGGAAGGATTCTCTCCGAAATAACTTTGCAGACTGTCATTGACCAGCGAAGCCACAATACCCTCTACTTCGCCGTTGCCCAGCTTTGTTTTTGTCTGTCCTTCAAATTGCGGCTGCGGAATCTTGACGCTGATCACCGCCGTCAGGCCCTCGCGAATGTCTTCTCCCTGAAGGCCGCCTTCAAGCCCTTTGAGCAAGTCTTTCGATTTAGCGTATTGATTGGCCGCTCGCGTCAGCGCTGTCTTAAAGCCCGACAAATGCGTGCCGCCTTCCACGGTATTTATGTTGTTGGCGAAGGTGAAAATGTTTTCTGCATAGCCGTCGTTGTACTGCATGGCGACCTCGCAGAAAATGTGATCTTTTTGTTTGGAGAAATAAATGATTTGTTTGTGAAGCGCGTTTTTGTTTTTGTTGAGATATTCCACAAATTCGCGAATGCCCCCTTTGTAGAAAAAGGCGGCCTCTTTCTCATGGGCTTCATCCTTTAGATCAATGGTCAGGCCGGGGTTTAGGAACGCCATCTCGCGCAGGCGGTTGGAAAGCACGTCAAAACTAAATTCTATTTTCTCGAATATTTCTTTGTCGGGTTTAAACGTTACTTGTGTGCCCGTACCTTTCGATTTCCCGATCACATTCACCGGGGACTTCACCTTCCCGCGCTCGTACTTCTGATGGTATACCTTGCCGTCGCGGCGCACTTCTACTTCACACCACTCGGATAACGCATTCGTCACGGAAACGCCCACGCCATGAAGACCGCCGGAAACCCGGTAGGCCTTGTCGTCAAATTTCCCGCCGGCATGAAGCACCGTCATCACCACTTCAAGCGCCGATTTTTTTTCCGTCTTGTGCATATCAACGGGGATCCCGCGGCCATTGTCGAGCACGGAAACACTGTTATCGGTGTTGAGAAGCACTTCGATGTGCGTGCAGTATCCTCCTAGCGCTTCATCCACAGAGTTGTCTACAACTTCATACACCAAATGATGCAAGCCGCGTGAAGTCGTGTCCCCGATGTACATGGCCGGACGCTTGCGCACAGCTTCTGTGCCTTCAAGCACTTGTATTTTTGTCGCGTCGTAAGAAGAGGAGTCGCTTTTGCGATTTGATTTGGCTTTTGCCGGGCTGCCCGATTGCCTGTTTTTGGAGGATTTTTTTGGTTTTGTTGTCACTGCCATTCCTGTCTCCCTGCAGATGCCTGTTTGCGGTGCATTTGGAAATTTCCGGACGCTCCCTTATCCCCGCGCTGCCTGGGCGACCCGCTTGCCGGACGGGCGGGCGGGTTACGCTTTTCGGGGGAATTCGTCGCCTGATTGTACTCGATTTTGCGGCCGGCATGAAACACAATATCGGTTAGATTTTCTTTTCCCACTTCCCGCTGGAATGCGGCAAGGAGCATTCTGCGGTATTTCAACGCAAGCTCAAATGCCCAAACAGGTTCGCTAACAGCTACATACAGTGTTGTACCGGCAAGCCGCTCGGGCCGGGCCCGTTTTTTTATTTCCGCGCTGGCAATTTGTTCCCACAACCCAAAAAGATGCGCTTCGCGAAGCCGCCGCGGGTTTTCCAGTTCCTTGAAAATTCCACGCAGCACTTGCCCTGCTTTTGCAAAACCCCGCGGCGCGTCTTTTGATTTACGGCTCATGATTGGCAAAATTAAGGTAATTTGTTTAGCCCATTTGAGTTTCGCGGCCCCTCTCCCTCACAAGAGGGAGAGGGATTAAGGCCTGCCTGCCGGCAGGCAGGGTGAGGGTAGGTGGCGAAAAGGGCACGAAATTTTAAACCCTCACCCCTCCCCCTCTCCCTTTCCGCCTCGGCGGATCCGCCTGAGGCGGAAAAAGAGAGGGGCCGCGTGGAGAAGACAATAGCCTTTGCTTACTCGAGAACGCTAAATAATTACAAATTAAGCGGTTTTCCTTCACAATAAGTTGTTAATTGAGCTGCATAGGCATGATCACATGCAGTGCATCCTTTTTCCCTTTCACCAGCCCGGGTTTGTCGGGGCCGAGCACGGAAAGTTGCACTTTTTCTACATCCAAATTCTTAAGCACGTCCATAAGATAATCCGGATTAAAACCTATCGTTTGGTCCTCTCCGGAAAGCTCCGCCTCGAGCTCCTCGTGTGCCTCGCCCATATTGGGGGAGCGGGAAGAAACCAAAAGTTTATTCTTGAGTAAATCAATTTTTACTGATTGCGCCTCCGGTGACGTCAAAAGAGATGCGCGTTTGACGGCTAAAAGCAATTGCTCACGGTCTACCGTGCTTGTTGTTTTCTCGGATTTAGGAATTACTTGTTCATAATTCGGGAAATGTCCCTCGATCAGCCGCGAGAGGATGAAGG
>JACQQR010000118.1 GCA_016206875.1 Candidatus Omnitrophota bacterium | reverse complement strand
CTATCACCTAAAAGGCCGATTTTTTGATTCGAAACACCATGGGCCAATACCTGTAATGCTCCTCCCAGTGTCCACACTTTTGTCAATTGTGGTTGGATGCCGAATTTATCGACCACCGGCGCTCGGGAAAGTGAACCAACGAATTTAGCTCTTTGCATTAAACGAAACGCAATTGGATCTTCTGCTTCAAGGCGATCCAGTAATAATTCCTGAGACTGCTTGGTTAGCATTTCGAATAAATTTACACCTATCGAAGGTCTATTTTCTCCGGGAAGTGCTTTAAGAATTTTTAAAATATCTTCTAAGCTATAACGCCGGCCGCGAGCTACAACAAAATTCTCTCCCGCCACTGCTTCTCTTTGCTCTTGGTCAAAAACCATTGCTTCTTCTTTATTAAACAAAATCGATCCATTCGTAGAACCCAAGTCTTTTATGAACAATTGCGTTCCATCAAAGCGCATCTCCAAATGGCGGCGTGACACTGCGGGATCATCGATAATGACAGAAGCGATTTCCGGCCCCTGTGCCTCTCGACCCACAACCACCGTTTGATTCTCCGACAAAAACGCTTGGGATGTATACAATCGCTGTGCTCCTTCCTGCCCTCCAGAGTTGATTAACAATCGCAGGACTTCCCCCCCTCCTCTGGCCTGTTCCGTGTTAATGCGAATCAATGCAGTGCCGGGCTTCGCGTTACCTAAAAATATGATTTCTCCTCCTTCGGGAACGAAGGCAGTACCATCCTTTCCAATCGACATACCACCCAGCGACCTGGCGCTTACAACATCCGAGGATTCTATTCCCAATAACTGGTCTTCAGCATGAACTTGAGTCCATTGCGACCCAAGCCGGGCAGCTTCATGCTGCAATGAACGAGCAGTGCCCACGTACGTATTATGCGCAAAAATGCCGTTGCCGATGAAATTGTGTGTGCCTTCGACTTCGATATCGTACACTTGCTCGCGGCCTATAAATTCGATCGAGGTGATGGGATCCCAGAGAATGGTGGGCTGAGACGCCTCTTCCGCCCAGGCGGACGGAAGATTAAAATAATTAAAATTATATTGATTATTATTAATTATTCCGATATCGTATCCGCTATGAAAAAACTTGGATATGAGCGGCAGGAATACATTGCAAAATTTGTCGGAGATATCGCCAAGGCCGTTTTTGCCGTGGGCCTGGCCAGCCAATTCTTCTTCGCCTTTCCAGCTTGGCAGCGTTCTGTCCTGTTGTTTCTCTTTTTCCTCTGTGCTATATTTGGCATGGTTTTTCATCCGAAGAAGGGAGATTAAAAATAATGGAAATGTTAATTGGGGCAATCGGCATAATGGCTTTTGCGCTGATCTGGAAGTATCTGAGTGAACGCGGTCATAAAAAGCACTCCCATTAAATTTAACTTCCCTGTTCGGTCGTGGCTTGGAAAATAGCTGCGCCGTATCCGTTGGCACCGCCCGCCACTGATTCGACGGCGGACAAGCAATCGCCTCACCCACCCGTAGTTCTGACACTTTCACCCACATATTCGATTCACCGTGTTTGACCAAATACGGATGATTTGCCGTTGTCTTGATCGACCGACCTAAAGCTGTGGTCAGCTTGAATACCGGCTTTACGCCCATATCAAGCAGCGCGTTGATGCGGTGCGGCTCGACGCGATCGAGCGCTTCGTTCAGCGACAGCACCCAGTCGCCCGCGCGGACAGATACGATCGGCACAAGCTTTACCACACCCCCCTCATCGCGAATCGGAAGCAACGTATCCCCCGTAACGCATAACCCTGCTTGTAGCTGAGCGCCCAACGAGCGGGCTTGGGTTTTTTCGGGGACTGTGGCAGGTGACGGCTCAGGCGCGGGTTGTGGTATTTGCGACGCAATGGCGGGCACACGCGAAGAAGGAATCTTGTCTGGCATTAGAATTTCAACAATTGAAATTCTTCCGTTAGATTTATCAATAAGATAGAGAGGAACAAATCTACCCGCCTGATTCATTCTTAAAATTTCTCGATCTTTGTCTTTAACATTCGCAATAACTCCCTGCACATAATCGGGAGGAATAACGACTTCTCCTTCACGCCCCACGACTCGAACTTCTCTATCATTTTGATTTCCGTTATAGTTTGAAAGTTTTTTTACTTTTTCACTGAGGACATAGAGACGGCCTCTGGAAGAAGCCTCATCAAAAAAAATGGCGGAATACCAGGGTTCTATAAAAGCTTTATTCCCACGCCATCCTTGAGAACGGTAACCAGAATCATCGGTGTTCTGCCCCAGGAATACCGCCGTAGAGCTACCAGGGTCAAAGTTTATTGCGGGGTAAGCTTTGATTCCTATTGTCAGAATGTTTGCTTGAAGATCGTTATCTTTTCTCGAAGCATGAAAGAGAAGTCCTTTCTTATTGAGCAACCGCTCGGCTTGGCCAATCTGAAATTTCCGAAACCATGCTTGTATAAATGTGGGAATCCGTACACGAGAACGACCCAGATTACCGAACGTTGCCCCCAGAGATTGCCCCGCCGTTGATGTAACCAGTTTAGGCGAAGTTACAGGTTCTCTGATAAACGTGTTGTGCGCAAAAATCCCGTTGCCGATGAAGTTGTGCGTGCCTTCGACTTCGATGTCGTAGACATGTTCGCGGCCCACAAACTCGATGGAGACGATGGGATCCCACAGAATAGTGGAAGATGTTGGAGTTGATACTTCAGCGTAAGCGTTCCTTGACATGAAATCTGTGAAATGCCATACTTTGGGCGAGGCTGAATCTTTATGAAAACACAAATCCGTTACAATCGAATCACCATTGATCCACAAGTTCGTTTCGGTAAACCCTGCATTCGCGGCACCCGTATTGCTGTGGTAGACATTCTGAATCTTTTGGCCGCGGGTTACCGAGCCAATGAAATCCCCGAACAATATCCCGGCATTACGAAACAAGATGTTTTGGCAGCGATTCACTTCGCCGGATCTCTTAGCGAAGAACCTTCTCAAATTGCCCGCTATGCCTAATCTCTTATCATGAAAATTCTGGCCGACTTGTGTGTTCACCGTGATTTGGTCAACGCTATTGATGCATTGGGTATTGAAATTATTCATGCTGTTGACAAAGGGTTG
>JACQQR010000116.1 GCA_016206875.1 Candidatus Omnitrophota bacterium | reverse complement strand
GGCTGAAGGTGTTTGAACCGTAACTTGCTCGATAAGGCATGGGGCGCTTTCGATTTCCACCAAGAGACCCCGTTTACATTCGCTGACATCCATAAATGATAGTACAGAGGAGTTAGGAGATAGGAGTTAGGAAAGTCTTTCTTTGATTTCCTATCTCCTAACTCCTCCCTCCTATCTCCTAGTCCCTCTCTCCTGTCTTTTACGCTTGATACGAAAAATCGGCAGTTTTAGTTTCTCCTTCGGCCACGATTACTTGCTGGGTTTGTGTCCCGTATTTCTCATGCCAAGTTTCGATGGTATAGGTTCCGGAAGGCAGGTTTTCTATTTTGAAAGTGCCGTCTTCTCCGCTCACGCTATAAAAAGGATAGGGCAACACTCCTACATAAGCATTCATCCAGGGATGCACATCGCACTTAAATTTCACCATCACCTCAGGCTGGTCAAAAGATTTTTTCATCTTCATCCCTTTGATGGGCATGGCGAAATTAAACGATTTATTTTTTTCCGTGACGGCGTGCACATTGTGAAGTGTGCTGTCGGAATTTAAAATTTCGATGGGCTGAGCGGTCATGACACCAAATACATGGGGCTTGTAAATACAATTGGATTGGTCAAACACCACAGCCTCTTTCGGCGCATCAAACGTTTGCCCTTCCAAACCTTCTTTTACGTACACAAACACATTTTTCAATGTTCCGTTGGAATTCACTACCACACTTTCGGATGCGGCTGCCTCAGCGTGTGCGCCTTCACAAAAAGGATCGGCACTCATGGCAATGGGCTGAGGCGCAGGCGCCGTACCTTCAAAAGTGATTTTTCCGGTGACCGTGCCCGCCGCAAAAGCTGCTTGTGCGAACATAAAAAATATAGAAACACCTGCCAAAACGAATCGATTCATTCTCATTTCATTTTCCCCTTTAATTAAAGAAAAAGTGACAGTCACTAAAGTGACAGTCACTTTTTGCACCCGAGGTGACAGCCACCATTTTTACGCGCCAAAGAGCCCGTATCATATGAAATTTATTTCTCTTTTTCAATAAAAGATAAGAAGAAGATTTTGAATTAACCCCAACCCATGATTTCATTGAGTTCTACCAGAGAAAGGATATACGCCCCGCCGACCTTTCGAGAGGAAATGCTCAGTAAATCTTTGTCGCCTGTTACCAGAAAATCAGCTTGCGCAGCCAGCACACATTGAATGAACTTGTCATCAGAAGGATCACGGAGAACAAATTGGTTTGCAGTTTCGGGTCGGACCCATACAGCCCTATGACGAATCCTCCCCAGTATCTTTTCTCTCTTGGTTTTTGGAATTTTGACAAACTGGTGGATCACTTTCCCGTATTCTGTGAAAATGGCTCGAGAAAGATACAACTGATACGCGGAGTCGGTTAGGCGGTTCATCAGTGCGGCAGACGGCCCGGCAGGCGACAATAAGCCTGACACGAACAGATTTGTGTCCACTACAATTTTAGGCAGCCTTTTTTGCTTTCGCCACTGCTTGATCAATATCTGTTTGAGTGTATCCTGCATCGACAAAATCTTTCCTGATATCCCAAAGTAAATTTTGGAAGTCACTATCTACACTATTTTTCATAATCACACTTGACGAAAGCCAGGCATCAACAATCCTTTTTAAAAACCTGTATTGCTTGCCGATTCGACTGGCGGGAATTTGTTTCTTCTCAATCAATTGATACACCTTGGCCTTCCCCAATCCCAGATATTCAGACACTTCTTCTACATCCATCACCTCTCGAAACATAAACACCCCCCCTCTTTCTTCAAGAGTAGCCTCTTTTATTACTAATTACAACTGTTATTTTATATTTGTTATCATTTTATACTTTTATATACAAAAATGCCAGGTTACGCCATCTGTGCAAGGCTAAAACGTCTCGTTTTTTGACTACGTGCTCGGCCGAGAAGGATGTCTAAATGCCGATCGCTCACTGGCGAATTCAAGGATAACACGGCAAACAAGACGCGCTCTTCGAGTTTTTGCCATATCGCTTGATATTGCTCGGACGAAAACGTTTCTAAACCGGGCGCTGCGGTGTTTCCCGCCGCCATCACTACCTGCCACACCGAACGCTCAGAATTGAGTGCGCCTAAACTGGCGGCAGTGGAAGCGTCTTCCGGAAAATCTGCCGGGTGTTCGCGCTTGTACTCGATGATGAATTGTTGAAGAATTTGTTTTACCTCTCCGGCAGAAGGACGCTTCTCGGGATTTCGTTCAAGCAGCTGCTGAATAATTTGGACCAGGGATTCCGGAAGAAACGAATTTAAATTTCGCGGAGAGTCATAAATGCCATCTAGTATTTTCCAAAAAGTTTGGCGCGAAACCACACCTCTAAAGGGCACCCGTTTGGTCAATAACTCATAAAGTGTGATGCCTAACGCCCAAATATCGCTTTCGCGCGAGCCGCGCGCACCGTTTACCACCTCCGGCGCTAAATAATATTCGGTTCCCGGAGTTTCGTCCCGCAGCGGATCCTCATCCCTAAATTTTTTGTGCTCATCACTATCACCCAAAAAATCAGCCAGTCCTAAATCAAACAATACGGCCTGGCCGGTCGATTGGCGGATAAAAATATTATCGGGTTTTATATCACGATGAATAATGCCGGCGCTATGTAAGGCATCCAGGGCATCCGCGGCCTGGCTTACCCATTCCAAGATTTGAACCAAATCCCGCGCAGTACCGGGCCTTCCCTCTTCAGTAAGATTTTCCCCTTCTATCCATTCTAAGCTAAGCCAACCACGCAACGCTCCTTCTGCTTCAAGATACACATCATTCCCGTCAAAACATTTGATTAAATGAGGGTGTTTGACTTGACGAAGCGCCAGGCGTTCTGCTCGCAATTGCCGCTCGGCCAATGCATCATCCTCACTCACTTTCAGCGCTATTTTTTCTTTTTCTCCCGTAGGTAAAGTCTGAAAAGCTTCGTACACTTTGCCCCAATCATGCTCCCAAACCACTTTTCCGATTGTATCGATTTGGGTTAGTAAATAATCGGAAAATGAAAACGGAGTTCTTTCCAAATGATCCGCTTTTTGCAGACGTTCTTTTAAACGAGCCCTTCTCCAACGTTCTTCCCACATGTCAGAAACTTTTCTAGTTTTTAACGAAAACCCAAACGTTTGGAAAAGCTGGGCCACTTCCTCTGCAGATTCGGGACGATTGTCTGGATTTTTATCCAATAATTGCATCACCAAATCATTTAATTCTTGAGGCACTCCCGGATT
>JACQQR010000117.1 GCA_016206875.1 Candidatus Omnitrophota bacterium | reverse complement strand
AGCCCAAACGTGCTGGCCGTCTCCCATACAACCGCCCAAACTCTGCGGATGAATAGCCTCCGGCCACTGGCCCGTGGGGGAAGCCAATGCGGCGATTTTCCCGAGCACATCGAAAAATCGACCGTCTCCGGCGCGCAGTAAGCACTGGGCTACGTGCAACGTAAGGTACGGGTTGATACCGGAATGACTTACGTCATGGAAAAACGCGCCTTCATGAAAACAATGGCTCATTAAATAATTTATTGTGGCCAAAATCCTCGGATCACCGGCCGGCCAAAGTTTGAGCGGATAACTCGCCACTAATGAACCCACCGCCCCCGCGTCCATTCTTCGATTCGGTGAGGCCGGCATCATTTCCTCGCCAAAATGGGCGGATGCCAGCCGAACACTATGCTCAATGGAGCGTAAAAAATTTTCGGCGTCGATGCGCAACTCAAAAGCAAGTTTCCGTTTGTGGGTGGTTTCCAAAAGCCGGCTAGCCGCCTCAAGTCCGGCCACGCCCCAAAAATCGTCCCAATAATAATAATCGTTGGGGCCGAGATGCTCCGCGCTGAAACCGGGCGGAAAAAGGCCTGCCTCCTCATGACCTAAAGAATCCGGCAAACGCTTTTTTTGAATCCAACGCGCGGCTTTTCTAATAGCGCCCATCCAGGATTTTTGAGGCGGGTTTCCGCTCACCCGGCAGTATTGATGCATCAGCCAAAGCACTTGGCCGTTGGAATCCCACTCCCCGGCTTGGGAGTGAAAATATCCATTTGCCTTCTGCCGGGCGGGAAAGCTATCAATAATTTTTTTCGTGCGTTCGAGCATGCCCGAGCAAAGCATGGCGTAGGCAATCATCACCGCATCGCGGAACCAAAAGTGTTTGTACGTATAGGGGCCGGGATACACTTCATCCGGTGAATGAAGGACAAGAGTTTTCACCGCCGCTTCAAACAGAAACTGAATGCGCCCATCGGGAATATGAAGCCGTGCGGCCTGAGCCGTCTCGTTTTGCCAAAGTTCAGCCGCGCCGAGTCCGATTTGAAAGGAATGCTTTTTTTCTTCGCTGCGAAGAGGCACTTCAAACATAATTTCGCGGGCGCGCGCGCTTTCCAGTTCAAAAAATGCCGCCGCCGTGGCCATGCCCACAGGGCAGTTTATGCCCTCTTCCTTCGAGCGCTCGGCGAGTTTCCGGTACACATCGCCCTGGCGGTAATTCGAAAAATTGTAGCCGGAGGGAGGCTCATTGAAAAAAAGGCTGTTTGCGTGATTGATTTTAAATCCGTTTTCTTTTCGTAGAAGGCAGATATTACGAATAAAGCTGACACCTTCGGGATTAAACGGGCGCACGGAAATCACAAGCCAGCCGCCTTTTGGCGTTTGCGCGGCAATGGAAACATGACATACCGGAATTTTTTCATCTTGGAACACTTCGACACGTGAAGAAATTTCCATTTCGTCTTTGGCTGCTTTTGTGGCCACGGCCAGATTTCCTTCCAAAACTAATTCTTGCGAAGCGCTGCCTTGATGCGAAGGAATTAAATGTCCGCCGTCCGTGATGACCCAACTATCTATAGACCAGCCGTCGTACAGCGGGGTCACAAGCCCTCTGGGGTCCACCAGCGGATACTCGGCAAGGCCCGGGAGGCCTACGGCCGTCCAGTTTCTATGCGTTAAGTTAATATGCGTGAGCGAAAAAGCGCGCGGCACAAAAGCCTTGTCATTAGGATTGAATTGCCGGGTAACCCAATAGGGCCAAATCCAGTCTAAATTATGCTGAATGGCCTGGGCATTCATCAGACCGCGGGCATGCAGCACGGCGGAGATGCGCAGAAGTTCTACGGGAGCTAGCACCTCGGAGGGTTGGGAGAAACGCTGAATTTGCGCAAGGATCCCCACGGGGTCGATAAATCCTTTGGCCAGCGCAATCCTACGCACCACATACTGCCAGGGAAACCATTTGAGCCACATCCTGTGCTCCTCGCCTCTTGTTGAATGTTGTCATTCCCGCGAAAGCGGGAATCCAGCGACTTTGTTTTTCAGACAATGCTAAAGTCACTGGACTGCCAGATTCTCGGCTGTGACAGGCTATCAGGTGTCGTTTTGCAAAGATTCAGTTACCGATTCTGAATTTCCCCCTGAAGCATTCCTATGTCTTTACGGGCTGAAGCCTCCGCTTCATCCGCCATGGCTTCTTTCTTCAACTCTTTGAACCCTTTGATATCTTCCGGGTCTTTCAACTTCCCTTTGCCAATGTCGGTTTTCGCCAAAGCCTGGTTGAGGTCAGCTCCCTTGTCTGTCAAGCTTTCCAGCGTTTGCATCAGCTCGTAAGAGCTTTCCACACTTTCTGCCTGTTTTTGCACCACGGTTTCCACCTCCCGAGGCAGTCCTTCCTTCAATGCGTCCTGATAGACTGCGTTGGCTACGCTTTCGCTTTTTTCGGCTTCGGCAATAATAGACCGTTCATCGTAGTCAGTGACAGCCGATTTCAATCGAATCCACCCGCGACGCAAGGCCGCTCGAGCGCTTCCCCTCACCTTAGGCTCGCCTCCCAACTCGGCTACTTTACCCTGCAGTTCATCCACATACTCCGCCCTTTGTTCGGATAAGGAGATGAACAAATTCCTTAATTGCAGATTCTGCGTATCTTGAGCGGCCCGGTTAAAACCGTTTTGTCCGTCTTTTGCGGTTTGAATCAAGTGATTCAAAGTTCCCACAACATCATGCTCAGCCAACACCCAAGAATGCGGTGTTACCGTTAATGCTGCAACACTTAGTACAACAAACATCGTTTGAACGGGATTCATAAAAATGCCTCCTATATCTAATACGTCGTTTCCTAAGTTCGTATAGGATTTAAATACTTTAACTCGCGGCCCCTCTCTTT
>JACQQR010000115.1 GCA_016206875.1 Candidatus Omnitrophota bacterium | reverse complement strand
CGGGAATGACAAAAGTTGATCCACGTCGCGCAGTTTTGCGTCTAAATAGGCGTGCAAATCGGCAAGTGTTCCGCGGATTTGCCCGGCCACTTGAATGCGCAGGGCGGTTAATGCCGGGTCATTGTCCACTTCACTGAAAGATGGCTCAAGAATTCTGTCATTCCCGTGCAAACGGGAATCCAGCAACTTTAGCGCTTCCGGTGTAGTCGAAGGTCCGGGAAGAGCCAGCGGCTCGCCTTCGGCCGGAAGTGCTTTTTCTACTTCGCTTAGAATTTTCCGCGCTTCAGTAATTTTTCCGGAAGCTGTATCCGTATCTTCCTCTCCCATGGCATCTTCCAGTGCCACTTCCGCATCCGTGTATTCGGCACTCCGGCCCAACAAAGTCGCGCCTTGCGTTTCCACCCAAATCCCGGCCATATTGGCTAAGGCCTCGCGGCGGACAGAAATTCTTCTGAGTTCGTCTTTGAGCTGATCCAAAAATAATGCGATGCGAATGCGCTCGTCTAAAATTGAACGCCGGGCCTGAATCAACGCTAAGTGCACTCGACCCCCGGCGCGTTGGTAAAGAGGAATCAGGAATTCAGAAAAACTTGCAGGCACGTTGAGGATATTTTCAAACACTTGACGTTCTGCTTCGTTTCGATACAGATTATCCTCGACCGGTTTAATGTCTGCGGAAACCGCTCTCATTTGTGATTCCAATTCCCCGATTTTGTCCGATATGCTTTGCACCGCATCCGGATTGTAGTGGCCGGCAGGATTAGGATTTTCCGGCCATTGCTTGTGAAGCCCCAATGTTTCATAAGCAGCCGTTTTAATGGATGCTAAACCTTGGCTTAAAAGTTCCGTTCTGCGTATGCGTTCTTTTTCAATGGCGCTTAATAGCGCGTGCTCTTGCTCATCGACTCTCTCCTGTTCAGTCTTCCTGCGTTCGCGCTCTCTGGCTTCTGCCGCTCTTTTAGGACTTGGGGCTTGCTCCCAGGGGGCAAGCTGCGATTGAATATGTTTTAATTTTTTGCTCACAGCTTCTTTTGTTGCGTCAAAAGTATTGAGCGGTCCTAGGCGGCCCAGCACGGTTCCGTAATTTAATTTTTTTTCCAATGCTATGGCTTGGTCTCTGCCTATCAGCTCCGTAAAATAAGGAGGAAGACGAATGCCTCTGGAAAATTCCTGGAAATTTTTTTGTTCGATTTTAAATCGAAGAATCAATTCCGCGGCTTTTGCTTCTATGGCCGCCCTGTCCGAAGTGTCCAAAGCGGCTAATTCCGTATCAATACGAATTTGTATGAGTGCCAGTTGAGCTAAAATGCGATCCAAAACCCGCGATGGCTCAAACGGGATTAATTTATCAAGATTTTTCTCAACACTTTGTTTGACGCGATCCCCCGTGCGCTCTCGAAGCTTATGCCACGCTCGGCGAATCGGCCCATTTATATTTTCCTGAGCAAGCGGATACATCTCGGAGTCCGGCCCGCCAAGTACCCGAAGGAATTCTTCGGGAAACACAATGATTTTAGGCTCTCTGCCCAACTCTTCACGAATGCGGAATAAGTCGGCCAAATCTTCCTCAAATCTTTTTATTTCCATCCGGTCAAAGCCATTAAGATCGCGCGGCATGTTGCGTTCAAAATTCCGGATTTCTCCCAGTAAAATTTCGTATCCGGCCAAGATCCGTTTTTGTTCCTGCTCGTATAATCCATCCAGTTGGAGTTTGATCTGCGCCCAATTCAGAAGCACGTTGAATTCTCTTTGCGTTTTCAACCGTTCATCATTGCGCAATGTCCAGTTTCCGGTAGTAATCTGTCCCAAAATTGGCGCTATCTCCGTACCTGCTTGCTTCGCCCAAGAAGACACTAAACGCATGCCTGTATCGGCTTCTGAAAGGGTGCGCGTTTTGGGATCGGGTGCCAGGCCGTTGGCTTCCAAAATGCGCGGATAAACTTCTTCTTCCTGATCCAAAAGCGCTTGAATTTCTGGGGCTTGGGCGAGAATTTCTTTTTGTGTGGCGAAAGTGCCGTCCGGCTTTTTATATGCGGCTTGGATTTTTTTCTGAGCTTTGGTTAAAAGTGCGCGGCTGATTTTTCTGGATTGTACAGCGAAACGGGCTGCGGCTACGG
>JACQQR010000124.1 GCA_016206875.1 Candidatus Omnitrophota bacterium | reverse complement strand
GTTCAACCCTCACCTTTCCCTCTCCCTTTTCCGCCAGAGGCGGATCCGCCTTCGGCGGAAAAAGGAGAGGGAAAGGGAAGGGACTGACGCCATAAAGCGCTAGTCCTGGACGCACCATATTGAAATGAGAAGAGGGATTAGAAAAAATGGCGGCGCTGTTGGCCGCATGTTTATATAAAAAATACATGCCGTGCTGTTCGCAGGATTCCACAATTTGTTTAAAAATAGAAATTTGCTGCTCCGTGAATGGATCCTCCGGCCTGTCCGCTACGGCAAAATGGGTGAGGATTCCCTCAATGACAATTCCCTGCAAACCGGCGATTTCTAAAATTTCATTCTTCGCGCGCTCAGCCAAAATCCCCATTCTTCCCATCCCGGTGTCTATTTTAATGTGAACGCGTAACATTTCCGCTCGGCCGGCTAATCGCCGGCTAATCGCTTGAGCTTGTTCCAAAGAAGAGATACAAATGGCTAATTTCTTTTCAAGACACTCTTCTATTTCGTGAGGAAACATAGTGCCAAAAACAAAAATGGGAGATGAAATACCGGCGCTCCTTAATTCCAGCGCTTCTTTCAGGCTCGCCACGCCGAGCATATCTACTCGGTCTTTCAGGAATTTTGCGATGTCCACCATGCCATGCCCGTAGGCATTGGACTTAACCATGGCCATAATGCTTACGCGCGGCCCAACCGTAGATCGAATCAGCTCAAGATTGTGCAAGAGATGAGAAAGATTGATTTCTATCCAAGCGGCATTTTGAATTTGAAGGGCTGGATTGGAAAAAGAAGTATCGTTGGCCATTTTTTATCTCAAAATTACAGGCTCTGAAAGATATAGCGGCAAAAATTCAGAGGGCCCTTTGGGCTTACACTCGCGCTTCCTCTCGTGGAAAAGCGCAATCAAGTGATGCGCCTCGGGATAGCATTTTCCGGCCGGCGCATATTGGGCATTGTGCAATGATTCTTGAAAAATTGCTGCATATTTTTTTATGGCATCGCCCGCCACAAGCACACTCTTTGTTCCTTGGACCCCGTAAATTGCACGGGCTGCGTTTTCAGGGGTGTCGCAACTATAAGGACTTTTGAGGCGAATCCGGCCCCTATCTGCCTCATAAAGCCCCATATAAACTTTTTCGCGCCGCGCGTCCATTACCACGGCTATAAGACCGGCGTGGCAGGCGGCGTTTGCCTGAGCCGTGATATCAAGGCTAGGAGCACCATAACAGGGTTTTCCGAGCGCTTCGCTAAACCCTATGAGTGTGGCGAATCCGACACGAAGCCCGGTAAAAGAGCCCGGCCCTTCGCCGATTAAAAACGCGTTGATGTCCGCCAAATCCAAGCCGGCTTGCTCTAGCAGGTTTTGCATCAAGGGAATGATTTTTTCGGAATGCTCGTAAATGCCTTGATGCGAAACTTCCAGAATTTGTCCGGATTTTTCCAAGGCCAAACTCAATACTTCTGTGGAGGTATCAAATGCAAGCAGGTTCAAGCCGAATCCCCTTCTATCCGTACGATTCTTTCCTGTTCCGATTTTCCAAAATCCAGATGAATCCATAACGCGTTGTGAGGGATTAAACTCCCGGCCTTCTCCGGCCATTCCACAAGCACAATGGCGCCGGGATCATAAAAAAACTCATCCAGGCCCAAACCATCGAAATCTTTGGGCGAATCCAGCCGGTAAAAATCAAAATGATACATGCGCTTGCGGCCCTGATCGGCCGGGTACATATTCATCAGTGTAAATGTGGGGCTGTGCACTTCACCGGCCGGGTAACCCACACCTTCCGCAATGCCTTTGGCTAACAAGGTTTTCCCAGCGCCAAGCGGCCCGGAAAGCGCCACAAAAGCCGGCGGGGAAAGTTTTTTTCCGAGCGCCAAACCAAGCTGAAATGTGCTTTCGGGATTATGCGTAGTGAGATGCATACGTGTGTAATTCCCCCCTTGAAGAGGGGAATCAAAAATGCTGAAATCCTTTTTTTGAAATATTTATTTTTTTATCACGCTTTTCCGACTCAAACAAAATAAGTTGTTTTTCTTTTAAAATTTTTCCCACGCGCCAGAGCGGTGTTCCGTGTACTTGTTTCGGAATTTTCCGGGATATTTTTTCACTCACAGTAAAAATCAATTCAAAATCTTCCCCATCGGTAAGCGCATGCTCGAGCGGGCTTTTGCCTTTCTTGAATTGTTTTGACAGCGTTTTTGCGGCGCGTGAAACGGGAATTTGGCCGGCATATATTTCAGCGCCCACACCTGACTGCGAGAGAATATGCCCGATATCCTGCAAAAATCCATCAGAAATGTCGATCATCGAGGTGGGATAAAATCGCCGGGCTAACCAGCGCGCCTCCTTGATTCTCGGCTCAAAGCGCAGGTGCTTGCCCGATATCGAGCCGCCTAAAGCCCCTGTGACAAAAATAGCGTCTCCCGGCTTCGCCCCTCCACGTCCCACCCATTGGCGCCCCGGGCCCGTCTCTCCGGCGAGCGCGAGGCTTGCCCAAAGCTCCTTGGCCCGGGAAATATCGCCGCCGACCAAAGCCACATGATATTTTTTAGCCATGTCCAATAATCCGGAAAGAAATTCGTCCACCCATTGAATGGACAGACGCGCAACGAGCCCCATAGAAACTACGGCATATTTAGGCAAGCCGGCCATGGCGGCAATATCACTTAAATTAATGGCCAATAGTTTCCGGCCCACGAGGCGCGCCGGTGTTTTCCCGAGCTCAAAATCTACGCCATCGACCAAGGCATCGGTGGTGACGAGTTCATAGCCTTGCGGAGGACGCATTACGGCGGCGTCATCACCTGCACCGAGAATAATATCGCGCGAGGATTTAATTTTTTTGCGAATTCGTTCAATAAGCCCGAATTCACCGATTTGACCGATAGATTTCATTGTTTGAGCGCTTGTAAGGATTGTTGAAACGGCGGATAAAATACGCCTCGGTCTGTGACAATAGCCGTGATGAGTTCATGAGGCGTTACATCAAAAGCGGGGTTATGCACAGGCACTTTTTTCGGCGCCGTCCAATTGCCGAATCCGTTTCGAATTTCATCCGCATGGCGCTCTTCAATGGGAATATGGCTCCCGTCAGAAGTAGAAAAATCAAATGTGGAAACCGGCGCTGCCACAAAAAAAGGAATGTTATGGTGCTTGGCGAGCACCGCCACCGAATACGTGCCGATTTTATTGGCCGTGTCGCCATTGGCGGCAATGCGGTCGGCGCCCACAACAATTTTATTTATTTTTCCCTGGGCCATGAGCGCGCCGGCCATGCTGTCGCAAATCAGGGTAACAGGAATTTTATTTTGCATGAGTTCCCAGGCGGTAAGGCGCGCGCCTTGAAGCAGAGGGCGGGTTTCATCGGCAATCACGTGCAGGCGCTTGCCTTTCCTTTTCGCCTCATAAATCAAGGAAAGAGCCGTACCTGTCCCTGCGGTGGCAAGACTTCCGGCATTGCAATGCGTAAGCACTGTGTCCCCGCTCCGGAGAAGCTTTTGGCCGAAACGGCCGATTCTCCGGCAAAGTTCTTTATCCTCAAGCTCAATGCGCCTGGCTTCCTCGTACAAAATCTTTTTTGCTTTTTTTACGTCAAAAGGTGTTTTCCGTTCATAGCCGCCGGCATTTTTCATCCGGCGAAGCGCCCAAAATAAATTCACCGCCGTAGGACGGCTGGTAGCTAAATAGGAAGTGACCCGCGTTAATTCTTTTAGAAATGCTTCACGATTTTTGGCCTGGGAATGCTTCATACCCAGATACACGCCCCAGCCGGCGCACACGCCGATGGCGGGCGCCCCGCGCACACGGAGGTTTCGGATGGCCTCATGCACCTGGTTTACGCGCGGGCAGGAAATAAAGCGGACTTGATTGGGAAGAAGCGTTTGATCCAAAATCCGGAGTCTGCCCTTTTGCCAATTCACTGTGGTGATGCATGCTTTGATCATAACCGGCTCCTCAGAATGACAAAGAAGGAATATCAAAAAATCTGCAGAAAAAATTAATTCCGGGAATAATGAGTTGCGTCAGCCAACCCAAGTAAAAAAGCACTAGCACAATTAAAAACCCGGCATACTCCATGCGCCAAATCCAAATGCCGATGACATTAGGCACCAGCCCCACCAGCACCCGTGAGCCGTCCAAGGGCGGAATGGGCAGCAAATTAAACAGCGCCAGGCCTAAATTAAAGTAAATGCAGTAAAGAAACACAGTCACTGCGCTAGCTTTATACAAGACGACAAGAAGGCTTGCCAATAGAAAATTTGTGACCGGCCCAGCCACCGCCACCCAAACCATATCCCGCTTGGGATGATGTAAGTTCGCATAATTTACCGGAACGGGTTTGGCCATGCCGATAACCGGAAGACCTAAAGAAAACAAAATAAGCGGAAATACCACGGTCCAAAGGGGATCGATATGTTTGAGCGGGTTCAAAGTGATGCGGCCCGCTAGCCGTGCCGTGTTGTCGCCCAAGGTCGAAGCCACCAGGCCATGGGCCAGCTCATGGAGCATGATGGTCAATAAGAAAATGAAGATGAACAGAGTGATTGAGATGATGTCCATATTTTTTAGGAGGGAGTACGGAGGAGATAGGAGATAGAAAAAAACTTTCCTAACTCCTATCTCCTATTTCCTAACTCCTATCTCCTAACTCCTATCTCCTTTCATAGCGCGTCCAGCACCACGCGTTTCAAAATGAAAAAATATCCGATAAAAATTGTGTTGTGTGTCATATGCATCACAATGGCCGGCATAAGAGATTTTCTTTTTTCGTATACATAGGCGAAAGCCATGCCGAGCGTAAAAATGGGGAAAAAGGCAAAAATGGAGTTATGAATCACCGCAAAAAATGCTGAAGAAAGAATCATGCCCCAAGCCAGGCCCCATTTCTTTTTGAAAGCCGGAAAACAAAATCCGCGGAAAAACAGCTCTTCAATGACCGGCCCGGCCGTGCAAGCCAGAAAAATAGAAAGATAAATGAGCAAAGGATTTTTATAATCTTCTTCTACAAAAATTTCCACAAGCGGATGCGCCTCCGGCTCGTAGCCAACCAGATAGCAGACGCCCAGCACAGCCATCATCACTAAAATAACAAGCGGAAACACGGCCAAGTAGGAAACAAGCCCTAACCGCACATCTTGCCAAAATTGGGAAAAGCGCAAGCCCAAAGCCGAAAAATTTTCCGCAACGTGTGTTCCGGGGCCGGCTTGATAAAAGAGAATGAGGAGCGCGGCAAAATCGAGGAAAATTGTATGCCCCAAAAGAAAGAGATTGCGCGAGGTTTCCTTATCTAAAGCCAATACTTTTCGTAATGCAATCATGGCAAAACTAATCAGGATTCCCGCCAGGAGCACCCAAATAACGGTTTTGATCACAGCAGTCACTCCCCAGCTTATATTCATTACGTTTAGGCATGGTTCTCCCGGGGAGGACCATCCCTTGTCTACCTCCGCAATAATCCACTCTTTTTTCTCAATCCTTGATTTGATAAATAATACGTCTACAAGCAAGCCACCCGCAAACATTCCCGCCAAAAGAAGCGGAACAAAAACTAATAGCACCAGCTCAAAAGGGCCCGCGTTCTCCTTTAGAAACGCCTGAAGTTCGCCGGAGGACTGCTTTTCTTTCATGATCTTTTCCGCTGCTTCTATTTTTTGCATGGCCTCGGAGGGCTTTTCGTTTTTTGCAGGCTCGTGTTGAAAAAGATTGGCCGAGCCATAAATGGCCGCCACCAAAAGCAGGAGAAAGGCCGTAGTCTTTTCCTGCCTGAAAAATACGGCCGCCTCGCCGAATATATATTTAAATATGAAAAAGAGTTTTTGCATTTTCTTCCGTGCTTTGTATGACGGCCTCTATGTCCTGGCCCCGGACCTCGGCGATTTTTTTCACCGTTTCCACAATCATAGAAGGCTCATTGCGCTTGCCCCGGTACGGCTCGGGAGGAAGATACGGGGCATCGGTTTCAACGAGCAGCCGGTTTTTGGGAACCGCCTTCACCAACTCACGCAACGAGTGATTTTTTTTGTACGTCACCGGCCCGGCAAAGGAAATATAAAGCCCCAGCTTGAGCGCCTCTTCCATATCTTCCCTCGTGCCACTAAAACAATGCATCAGGCCTTTGTGTTCCGCGCCGAAAGTTTTGAGAATAGAATAAACGTCGCTATACGCTTCACGGCTGTGGATAACAAGGGGTAGGCGTACCTCGCCTGAGAGCTCCACAAAACGGGCAAACGCTTTTTGCTGTACTTCTTTCGGGGAAAGATTGCGGAAATAGTCTAACCCGATTTCGCCTATGGCCTTAACTTTGGGATGATGCGTAAGCGCTTTTAATTCCTCAAAATCTTTTTCGTTAAATTGCCGGGCATCATGAGGATGAAGTCCCACTGTGGCGTAGATATTTTCATATTTGGAGGCAAACTCAACGGCTGCGCGCGAATGCGCAAAATCAATGCCCACATTGAGGAAAGTGCCCACGCCGGCCGAGCGGGCATTTTCGAGAACGGACGGCAAATCCGCCTGAAAGGCTTCTACGTTCAGATGAATATGGGTGTCGAAAATCATGAAGACCTCGGAAACAACGCCGCGCCTTTCGCTATGGTTGTGGAAGGCGTAAGCGCTCCCCAGGTTTCCAAATCTTTTGCGCCCGGATTCAAGACGGCAAATGAAGAGCAAATTTTGGAGGAGGCTTCCGGCAAAAATGGCGCAAGAAGAATTCCGGTGTAACGCACGGCTTCAAGTAATTCCGTGAGCACGGTTGCGAGCTCTTCCATTTTATTTTCTTTAGCCAAAATCCATGGCTTGGTTTCTTCCACATAACGATTGGCGCGGGTGATGAGCTCCCAAATGGAAGAAAGGGCTGAGCGCGGATCCAAATTTTTCATGGCGGAAATCATTCCGTCACGCGAACGAAAAGCCTGCTGGCGCAATTCGGAATTTTTGGCGCTGGCTATTTGGATTTTCCCGCCGAAATAGCGCTCCAGCATGGACGTAGAGCGCAGCACCAGATTGCCCAAGTCATTCGCTAAATCGCGATTAAAACGGGCTACGAGTAATTCCTCGGAATAAGCGCCGTCCATGCCCAAGTTGACTTCGCGCAGCAGAAAATATCGAAGCGTATCCCGTCCGTATTTTTGGGCCAGCTCGGCAGGGTCTACCACATTGCCTGTCGATTTGGACACTTTGGCGCCTTCCATCGTCCACCAGCCGTGCGCAAACACGGTTTTCGGCATCTCAAGACCCAGCGCCTTGAGCATGATAGGCCAATACACGGTGTGCTGGCGCAAAATGTCTTTGCCCACCATGTGCAAGTCGGCCGGCCACAGTTCTTGAAACTCATTCATTTTTCCGGGATAGCCAATGGCGGAAATATAGTTGGAAAGCGCATCGAACCACACATACACCACGTGATTGGGGGCAAAAGGAATATTAATCCCCCAGCTTAAGCGTGCGCGCGGCCGGGAAATGCACAAATCTTCAAGCGGCGCCTTGAGAAATCCAAGAATTTCATTCTTACGCATCGCCGGCCGCACAAAATCGGGGTGCTCTTGGATATAATGAATCAACCAATCCTGGTATTTTGAGAGCCGGAAAAAATAATTTTCTTCGGTAATTTCCTGAACCTCCCGTTTACAATCGGGGCACTTTCCTCCGGCAAGCTGTGAAGAGGTCCAGAACGATTCGCAAGGCGTGCAGTAAAGGCCTTTATAACTTCCGGCATAAATGTCGCCTGAGTCATAAAGTTTTTGGAGAATCTCCTGGACGGCTTTTTTATGAAACAAATCCGTGGTCCGGATAAAGCCGTCGGAATGAATATCTAAAATTTTCCATAACTCTTTAAAACGCGGAACCATGCCGTCGACAAAGGCTTGGGTTTCCATGCCTTTTTGCTTGGCGGTTTTGTCGATTTTCTCCCCGTGCTCATCCGTTCCGGTGAGGAAAAATACTTTATCCCCGATAAAACGGTGAAAACGCGAGAAGGTATCGCACAAAATATTGGTGTAGGCATGGCCGATATGCGGCTTGTCATTGACGTAATAAAGAGGGGTGGTGATATAAAAAGGTTTTGGCATTATTTTCCCTCTTGTCATTCCCGCGTAAGCGGGAATCCAGCGACTTTTGCCACGCAATTTGAAGTCACTGGACCCCCGCTTTTCCGCCCCGGCGGACCCGCCTGAGGCGGGCGCATTCAGGGGTGACAGGC
>JACQQR010000123.1 GCA_016206875.1 Candidatus Omnitrophota bacterium | reverse complement strand
TTATATTTTTTTCTTGAATTATATTTTCAAATTGCGCGTGAATGACTACAACTGGTCGCAGGCATGGTCCCGTAACGTATTTGAAAACATTCACCTTCATTCAAAATCCCTGTTTGTTCTTCCGGAAATCCTGATTAAAGCGCATGATTTGAAATTTAAAATCAAAGAAATTCCTTCAAATCATCGGGGACGGCAGGCGGGAAAATCCTCTCTGAACATAAAAATTATGGGGCATGCTCTCCTTGAGTCCATTCTTTTCTGGCGTTACCGAAACTCTTCGAAATACGACCCAGCTAAATAAGAATAAATAGACTATGGACTATAGACTGGGGTCTTCTCCGGTGCATCCATCGAATCCGGATTAAATCCAAAAACATATTCAGCGAATCCTTGACGATCTTTACTTTCGATTGAGTTTCTGCATACCAGCTGACCGGAACTTCTTTGATTCGGTATTGCCGCTTCCTTGCCAGATAAAGAATCTCCGCATCAAAAGAAAAACCGTTTAGCTTTTGAGCGGAAAATAAATCCTTGGCTGCTTCACGGCGGAAACACTTAAACCCGCACTGAGAATCCGAAATACCCGGATAAATAAAAATTTCCCGTAAAAAATTGTACGTGCGCCCCATAATTTCGCGGTACCAAATCATCGTACGCTTGACTTCGGGCGCCTCGATGGCCCGGGAACCGATTGCCAGATCATAGCCATCCTCAAGAAAGGGAATCATTTTCTCCAGTTCATGAATCGGAGTGGATAAATCGGCATCGGTAAAAAGAATATATGTTCCGCGGGCATGCAGCATGCCTGTACGCACCGCATATCCTTTCCCTCTGTTATTTCTTTCAGAAAGAACAAAGTGGGATACACCCGCCAAATGTTCACTCGCCACACGGGCCGTTCCATCCCGGCTGCCGTCATCAACTACAATAATTTCATACGACCTGCGCCAGGACTCCAGAAAATTTCCAATCTCCTTCAAGCTTTTAGGGAGCCTTTCGGCTTCATTGTAAGCGCAGATAATAATCGAAATGAACGGTGTCTGGGTCATGAAATCAAACTTTGCTCAAGTTTCGAGTTTCCTGAATCAAATAGCGGTTGACAAAAAAACTGCCCGCCAGTCCCGGAATGATATAACGCAGGGTAATGAGCGTGGAGGCGGCAAAGAGAACCGCAGGAGGCCCATAGTCACTGAAAAGAACCAAAATGGAACCGTCCCGAACCCCCACTCCAAACAGACTGATTGGAATTAATCCGGCCAATATGGCTATAGGCGCTACGTGATAGGTCGTAAAGAGTCCCACAGAAACATCCACGGCACGAAAGAAAAGAAACACTTGAGTCATATGTAAAAACCACAAAGCCAGACTCAAAAACAAAATGCTCAGAATTTGAGCGTTGTTTTCACGAATCAGCGCCATAAGTTTTTGACCATCTTCGATAAAATATCCGATCTTTTTGAAGAAGTTGTTGGTCTGGGTACGCCCTATCATCCACGTGTATCCCGGCACGCCTCGCAGGGGAATAAAATAAATCATGGCCGTAAGCGTAAGGACAAAAAGCATAAAGGGGATGCAAATCCAATCCGCATTTCGAGTCATGGCCTTGTAGCCGGAATTGCTTAACGTCGCTATCCAACCCGTTAGATAAACAATCCCCAAACAACTCAAATCAACCATTTTTTCAAAAACTACAATATTCATCCCGCGGGACAAATCCACTTTTCCCGTATTTCGGAGAAAAAGCCCTTTGGATAAATCCCCCAGTTTGGAAGGAAGAATCAAATTAAGCGCGTTGGAAGCGAGTTGAATGCGCGTGGCTTCCCAAAAAGAAGAGTGACAGCTTTTATGCACCAAAATCTGCCAACGCAAAGAAGTGATTGTGATTAAAGGAATAAAAAGAAAAAAAGCGGTTACCAGTTCCGGCCAACGGGGATGAGCTAACGCTTGCAGAAAAAGCCGTAAATCAATCACGCGAAAAATCAAAAAGAGCAAGACAACAGTCACTCCCAACGCCACAAGCCGCTTCATCATGGCCAAAATCGTTTCCAGGCTGTTGTCCGCTTTGTATTGAGTTCCCGGACTTGATCCACGAGCCAGGTCCAGGGTTTCAGGCAGGAGGCCTGATAAGGCTGGCTGGTTGCCACATAAATGGAGGTCAAATCAGAGCTGATGGCTACTTTTTTTATCGCGGTTTTCGCACGGGAAAGCGAAATTGTATCTTCAACCGTAAGCCCTCCGTCAAACAAAAACCGCCTGAGGAAAGCGGCCGGCGCTCTTTTTTTTCCTAAAATAATCTTTCTCTGCAAAAAAAATCTAACCAGGTTTCTCGAAAAACGACCCACAACTAAAAGAAAAATCCGGAATAGGATAAAACCGAATGTTTGTAATTGAATTTCCGGACGCTTGAAAAAATTTCCGGAAATTTCAACCCGGTCCGGCTGAACATCAATGCGCGTCTTTGAAATGATTTGGGAAACCCAAACCTCATTGTCTGCGGTTTCTAAAACAACACCCGTATCTGATTCTTCCAGCTTCTTGGATTTAAAAAACTTGAACACACCCCCCTTTTTTAAATGGGCCGCCAAATAGCGATCGGATTCCTGCCGGACATATAAACCGGATTCGGGGAAATAATGAGTCCCTTGAATGCGGTGGAAATTTTTCGGCCGTGACGGATTAAAATTGAGGAAGGCCTGCAAATAGTTGTATACCAAATGGCAAAATATCCGGTCATCATCTGTGAAGGCGCGCTTCCCCTCGAGTGCTCCGGCTAGATAAGCATCTACCATGGCGCAGGCGCTTGAATCCAGTTTTCCAAAAATTTCCAATCCATCCGGAAAAAAATGCGCCGTATTGCGGCTGCCGTACTCCCCCCCATAACTGCCGTCCGGGTGAATAAAATGCGCCATAAAGTGAACGGCGCGCCGGATAGGCTCCACCAGTTCAGGCGCCTGGGACTTTTGATAATACTTTGCCAAAAAATCCACACACACGCTCAAATACCCGGGGTCACAACCTTCGTATTCCGGAAACCACCCCTCTTTGGATTGCCACGAAAGCAATTGCCTGATTTTCTTCTGCGCTGACCGCTGAAATGAAATCTCTCCGGTTAATTGATAGAGATTCCAAAAGCACAAAGCGCTAAGCGCATGATGGTTCGAAAGCCGCCCTGTTTCTCCGTTACGAGAAAGCCACCGGGCACGCCGGCTAAGAAATTCCAGAAGTTTTGGTTCATCAAGCGAAAGCAGATCATACGATTCAGAAGCGGCATATAAGGAAAAGGCCGCGGCACCGAGCGCCTTTTCAAACGGATAATAGTCATCACAAGCGCCGTCCGGATGAGACGAACGCCGGGCAAAATCAATTCCGGCAATCACCCACTCACGAAGACGCGGTTCCTGGTAAAAACGATTTCCGGGAAATGAATAACGGTACACCAGGGCCAAGGGAAGCACATATTCCTGATACATGCCGCTGGGAAAATCCGAAGTGCGATAATGCCAAAATTGACGGTCAAAACAACCGTAGGTTTTAGAGAGAGGGTTGCGGTCCAAAAGCTCGATAACTTTTGGAATATAACTTAGGGCCTCTCGAACCAGGTAATTTTTAGGATCTGTATTCAAGGACGCGCCCGCCTGAGATAATGTTCCTGAATCTTTCATAGGAAGGATGTTATTTTCCCTGCTTCTGATAGGCCACTATTAAATCCGCCAAAAATCCAATCGCAAAAACCATGACTGCAGAAATAAGAATAATGACGTCAGATTCCTGAAGACTGCGGGTATGCCAAACACTAAAGAATGATTTCACAATTCCGGCGAACAAAAGGAGCCCGCCCAAAGGCAAAAAAACTTTTAACGGATCAAAATACATCACCATGCGAACGATGGTTTGTACGTAATTAGCCGCGTCCCGCACCGGATGAAATTTTGACCGGCCAATCCGGGGATGATACTCGGTGGGCAGGTAGCACACCCGGTGGCCATTAACTAAAAACGCGAGCGTCATGGAAGTGACACAGGAAAACCCGTTAGGCATCACCCAGAGGTATTTCATCATGATGTCTTTTTTAAATGCCTTGAGTCCCGTATTTAAATCAGGAATTTTTGTTCCGGTTAGATAACAAGCAAAACGGCGGATCAGCCATTTTGCAGGAGCGCGAAGCCATTTCATTGTCCCCTGCTCGCTGGTTCTGGCTCCGTTGACCTGATCGTAATCGGGAAAATACTCAAGCATCTTTGGAATATCGCCCGCCGTGTACGTGCCATCCGCGTCCAGCATGACGATAACGGAGCCCTGCGCATGCAAAATGCCCGTTTTGCGTGAAGCGCCGGAACCTTGCCGTATGGCCCTTCGAATTACACGCACATTTTTCTCTTCTGCTTTTTGCGCAGTCCTGTCGCTGGATGCGTCATCCACCACTAAAACTTCATAGCGATAACGGGAACCTGCCATTGCTTTATGAATATCGTCAATGACTCCCAGGATCGCTTCTTCCTCGTTATAAGCGGGAAGTATAATGCTCACATCTGGGGAAGTTTGCCCGGAATCCTCTACTGCTTTTGCCACACCAACGCTCCTCGCTCCCGCTTGAGCTTTGCAAAATAATCGACTGTTTTTCGAAGGCCTGTGTCCAAATCCACCTTAGGCTCCCAGCCCAGGTGCTTCCCGGCGCGAGAAATATCGGGACGCCTTACTTTGGGATCATCCTGAGGCAGTTCTTTAAAAATAATGGGGCTTTTAGAGCCGGTGATTTCGCGGATTTTTTCCGCCAATTCTAAAATCGTCATTTCATTCGGATTTCCCAAATTTACCGGATCATGAAAATTTAATTGAGAGAGCCGGTAAATACCCTCAACCAAATCCGACACGTAACAAAAGCTTCGGGTTTGAGAGCCGCTGCCAAACACTGTTAAGGGGTCTCCGTTCAGTGCCTCGGCAATAAATACGGGAATGGCCCTTCCGTCATTGGGCTGCATACGCGGCCCATAGGTGTTGAAAATGCGGACTATCTTCACATCCACATGATGCTCACGATAGTAGGCTAAGGTCAGTGCCTCGGCAAAACGCTTTGCCTCGTCGTAAACGCCGCGCGGCCCTATCGGATTGACATGACCCCAATATTCTTCCTGCTGGGGATGAACCTCGGGATCTCCGTAAACTTCTGAAGTAGAAGCAAGCAGAAAGGATGCTTTTTTGGCCTTGGCCAGTCCAAGAGCGTTATGGGTTCCGAGCGCTCCTACTTTCATGGTTTGAATGGGAAACCGGTGATAATCAAAGGGGCTGGCCGGCGAGGCAAAATGAAGCACGAGGTCAAGGGCATCCGGAAACTCAATGCGTTTGGAAATATCCTGCTCGAGCAATTTGAATCTTTTTTCATTCTTCAAATGCGCGACATTTTCCCTTTTTCCGGTTAAAAAGTTGTCGACGCAAACCACTTCGTAATCCGTACCTAAAAAATAATCACATAAGTGAGACCCGATAAAACCGGATCCGCCCGTAATCAGAACTCGTTTCACGAATGGGCCTTCCTGTGCTTGAGATTTTTAACGTAATAGTCAATGGAGCGCTGGATTCCCTCTTCGAATCCAATCCTGGCTGTATACCCCAAATCTCTCTTCGCTTTTTTAATAT
The DNA here is from genome assembly GCA_016206875.1 of Candidatus Omnitrophota bacterium. GTDB lineage: Bacteria > Omnitrophota > Omnitrophia > Omnitrophales > JACROU01 > JACQQR01. The sequence goes on along the minus strand of JACQQR010000123.1, from coordinate 2,261 downwards.
CTGCCAAGGTTTTTCTTACATCTCCCGGTCTTTTTGGGGCAAAACGGGGCTGAATATGCCCCTTGTCCAGCCTTGCGGCAAGAATCTTGAATACATCCAGGATGGAAATTGCTTTCCCCGTCGAAATATTATACACCTCGCCATTTTTTCTCGGTCCTTCAATGGCTTTTAAATTGCCCTCAACCACGTCTTCCACGTACACAAAATCGCGGGTTTGCTTCCCATCCCAATGAATTTCCGGACGGATCCCCTGTAGCAGGCAATCCAGAAAAATAGGGATGACTAATGAATAACGGGATTCCGGATGCTGGCGCGGGCCATACACATTAAAGTAACGAAGTGAAACGGTGTCCAGCCCAAATGAACGCGAGAACAACCGGCAGTATTCCTCTCCCAGTACTTTCGATGTTCCGTAGGGAGATTCAGGCATCATTGGATCTTCCTCACTGGAAGGAAACTTTTTTGTGTTCCCGTAAACAGCGGAAGAGGAAGTAAATACAAAACGCTTCACCTTCGCGCGTACTGCGGCAATAAGCAAATTGAGTGTTCCGGTGACATTAACTTCGTGAGTTTCCAGCGGCTGCTCCACGGATTTGAGCACAGCTCGATTGGCCGCAGTATGAAATACATAATCGACATCTTCCATGGCTCCGGACGCTACCCGCATGGAACGGATATCGCCTCGCATTAGATCAATTTTATCCCGAAAAGGTCTGAGGTGGTCCATAAGACCCGTAGAGAAATTATCCAGCACTCGAACTTTTTTTCTTAGTTTCACCAAATGCTCGGTGATATTTGAACCAATGAATCCGGCGCCGCCGGTAACAAGGTAATATCCCACGAAACACCTCCCTATAGTCCTATTGCAGCATAACAATTGAAAATGGGCGTAGCCCATTGGCAAACTGCATAGTACCGCGAACCCCTAATACCAAATGTCTTGCGGTACTATAGCCGAATAATATTATCTCGATCGGTGAATTTTTTTAAAACATTCCGCGTGTCAAAAATTCTCTTTGCGTGTTGTACAAAAATTTCGTAATCAACCCGGGTATGATCCGTAGTGATTAATACTAAATCAAATTTCCTGATACGTTCAGGGGCAATGTCCAGGGAATGCAAACGGGTTGCGCAAATATCCACTTCCCGCACAAAGGGGTCATGGTAAGAAATTTTTGCCCCCTGCTTTAAAAGACTTTCGATAATTGCAAACGCCGGAGATTCGCGCGTATCTTCCACGTCCTTTTTGTAGGCAAGCCCCAAAAGAAGGATGTTCGAGCCCCGCACCGCCAAGCCTTGCTGATTGAGAATTTCGCTCACCTTTCTTGCGATATAATTGGGCATCTCTGCGTTTATCTGCCGCGCAATTTCTATAAATTTTATTTCCCGGCCATGAAATTTGGCTTTCCAGGAAAGATACATCGGATCGACTCCGATACAATGACCCCCGATTCCCGGTCCCGGGTAAAAAGGCATAAATCCGAAGGGTTTCGTGGCTGCCGCCTCAATCACTTCCCACATATCGATATCCATTTCACGAGCTACCGTTGTGAGTTCATTCACCAGACCGATATTGACAATGCGGAATGTGTTTTCAAGAAGTTTTGCCATCTCCGCGACACGCGGTGAGGAAACTTGAAAAACGCGAGGCACAATTTGGCTGTATAACAGCATGCCTAGCCGTGCGGATTCTTTTCCGACTCCCCCGACAATTTTGGGAATATCCTTCAACGCAAACTTTTGATTGCCGGGATCAATCCGTTCGGGAGAAAAGCAAAGAAAAAAATCTTTTCCGGCCTTCAGGCCCTTTTTTTCAAATTCGGGAAGTAAAAGTTCTTCCGTGGTGCCTGGATACGTTGTGCTTTCCAGAATAATTAATTGCCCGGGCCGTAAATATTTTTCGATTTGAGCGGCGGCATTTAAAATATAAGACATGTCCGGATCCAGGCTTTTGCTTAATGGGGTGGGGACACAAATTACAAGGACATCCATCTTGTGTAAGCAGGAAAAATCATCCGTGACACTGAGCTTTTTCTTCGCGAACAAGTTCTGTAGACAAACGGCCTCGACTCCCGTTATGGCTGTCTTGGAATTTCGAATTTCTTGCAGTTTCCGGACATCGATATCCACTCCGGAAACTTCGAATCCCGCCTTGGCAAAAGCGGTAGCCAGAGGAAGTCCCACATAGCCAAGGCCGATAATGGCTATTTTTGCGGAGCGATTTTCAATCTTGCCGGCCAAGCAGCCGGTTATGCTTGCAG
>JACQQR010000008.1 GCA_016206875.1 Candidatus Omnitrophota bacterium | reverse complement strand
CGAAGTGCTACAATCAATTTCTTTGGGATATTTTCATCGGCAAGGAACTTCATCAGAAATTTTAAAGGCGGCTTTCGAGGTGAACGGGTTGCGGTGCCAAAGAATACGCAAATTAATGAGAATGTTTTTTGTGATGTTGCTGACTCCAAAAATCCCAAGCAAGTGCCAAAATTGCAACAAGAGAAGCAGCTGTCAACAATCCCACGGCCATTATCATTTGGGTTCTCCTTTCCGAACCAGAATAATGCTGATTATAGCAAAGAAAAAAAACACAAGCCACAAAGTAGTGCACAACCAGATTGGAGAAGAAATAAAAAAAGAACCAGCCAGCCCCACTCCAAAGATTGTTTTAGATATATCAGCAAGAAATTTGGCGATGAATTCTTTTTGAATATATTGAATATTTTTCATAAACGACAAAGTATTATAGAATTAATAAATAATCAATACAAATTTAATTTATTTAATATTAAATCCGCCTACGCTGAAGTATCCGCTTCCGCGTCTTCCGCCATTCTCTGGGATCCCATCGTCTCGATCGAACCCGTCGGCCGCGAGCAAGTCTACGACATCGAAGTAGAAGGTACGCACAACTTCATCGGTAACGGGATATTTGCGCACAATACCTATGTGCTGGATCGGTCCAGCCCAAATTCTTCGAGTGCTAGTTCATTAGGGCAGAATGGTCAGAGATTGACCAGGCTTGCCACAGGACTATTAGTGGCAACCATTCTGGGAATGGGTGGTGTTGGAGCAAGGCAGCTCTCCGGCCGCACGGTGGTAAAACCTGTGCAACCAGCAGTTCAATTGCCCGCGCCGCGGCTTCGCGCTGTTTCGGAAGCGGAGCAGCGCGCGCTGAACGATCGCTTGCTTCGCATTTTCAGCGAAAATCCGGATCACACACTTTATTTCGCCGGCTACCTGCCCGCACCCGGCCCGGGACTCGTGATTGTACTCAAAGCCAGCCCGTCAGCCCTTCGAGATTCTGAGCAGAATTACCAAATTTTCATGATTCAGCCCGACGCTTCAATTGCGCTTCAGGGTGTTAGCCGGGTTGCCAGAGCCACATGGGGAGCTCCGGACCAGTTCAGTGTTCCGGGGGAAGAGGCAACGAGAGATATTGTCTTGACCATTCCTCATCCCGATACCGGAATGAACGCAGAATTTCTCGCAAGGCCTGCGCTGCCCCTTTTTGCCGGCGGTGAGTCCAATGCATTAGTCATGCAAGCCGTTTTTCCATCCGGTCCGGCGGCCCAATCGCTGGGTAAAACATTTCGCTTTGGCTCATGGAAAGCAAATCTTCTCGTGGCTTCACTTGGATTTGCAGCAGGAGGTCTTATGGCGGGCTTGGCCCGATCTCATATTTTTCCAGAAACCAATCAATATCTCCAACCGCTTCAACCTGTTTTGGAAACAGAAGATCAAAAAATCGCCGGAATTGTCATCCGTTTTCTGAACACGACTGCCGATGGAATCGAAGCGGGAAGGATTCGTGCGGTGGAAGGGTTGAATGTACCCAAATTTTGGACCACGGTGCAGGGTGTTAACGACACACAAGCCTATCGCGCCGCCGAACTTTATGTTGCCGGTTACAATAGCTATATGAGCAGATTTGCACCGGGCCAGGAACTAAGCCGGTCGGTGATGTTTCGAGGGATTGCTGAGATCATTGGAGAACGCACCGGAGCCCAGGCCGCTGAAATGCCGGCGCTCGCTCGCTCTCTGGGAGAAAGCGCAAAAAGTGATTTGCGGGAATCTGTAGGGAAAGTTATAAGCGCCATCACTTCTGAAGTTCTGGTTCCTTCCGAAATGGGTTCGGCCCCGCGGGGACAAACACAACGATTTCAGGAATTACGTGGAGTGGTTCATCCAGACGTTGCGGGTAAAGTGACACGACTTGCCAATGAGTTGGATACGAAGCCACTGTCACAGCAAGAAAGCGATGCCCTATCCGATGCTATTGTCGCTTCGGCAGCGCGGGATACATCCCCATTCCACAAGACCGCTTTGAGAGCTATTGCCAATCAATTCAATTTGCAAATTCCTCAATTGAGCAAAGAAACCGGCACCGCCCGCTCGCTGGGATCATTTCAGCTTGGACGCGCGGCTGGGATTTTGTTTGCCGGAATTGTGGCTTTGGCGTGCGAAGGATGCACGCAATTATTTGTTCATCGTCAGCCCGAGCGCGAACCGGCTGTTGGGCAACAATCTCCTGAGGATGAAATTTCCGAATGGCTTACCAAGCTTGAAACGGGAAAGTTAGGCGGATACGGGCCTGTGGCGCGAACCGCAGAAATGATTGCGGAGCATTATAAAATTCTTTCTCCCGGGCTCAAAGATAGAAGTCTTCATTTTTTACTGAATACACTAAGCAGGGAAGATAGACCACGGCAAAACGGTATTGAAGTTCCCAGCGCTTTACGGGCATTGGCGCAAATAGCAGATTTTGTCGTGCCCGAACGCCGAGAAGAAGTTGCCGGGTGGGTAGCCGGTCAAACACAATCCAGGAATGCAGGTGTTCAGGAAGCAGCTATTCAAGCGGCCCGGGTTTATTTTCCTCTGATGAGTGCTGAGAACAAAAGAGAGGCGTTCAAAAATATCGTGCGAAGCGCAGGCAGCCCGTACGAGCCGGTAAGAAAAGCGGCAGTGCGCGCGCTCGACGAGCTTCCAATTTCCGAGACGGATTTGGAAGAAACTCTTCAAGATTTATGGGATCAGTTTGAGCATCCGGAGCCGCTACTTCGAGAAGAGAATTCCGCCGCGGCTCTTTGGCAATCGCTGGGGTTTGAAGATTACGCGGCCAACGCACGCGCGAGTGTGGGCGAAGCGCTCGATGCAATTTTCGCGCGTTTGCCCAGGGTCATGCAAAGCCAAGCCGTGCGCTATCTCCGCCGACAATTTAGCCCGGCGCGGCACGCCCGCGCTGCAAGAGGCCGCCATCAGAACACTGGGGCTTCTTTCAATTCATGCGCAGTCCCAACTCAAAACTGAAATAGAAGCTGCGGTTTTAAGTTGCATCCAGAGTGTGCCCGGGATTGCTTGCGAAGCTTTGGCGCCTCTATTGAATGATTTGCCTCCCGCCGTGCAAGAACGTGTTGTCAACGTGATCTCAAACCGACCGGTTGATTTTGCCGGGCTCAGAAAAACCGGAGCCGGCAGATTTTATAGGGCAGAAAAAAGCGCTTTCAGCCAAATTCCGGAAAAGTTTCAACGGCAAATTCTGGAAAATAATTTGCTCCAGTTGAATGACTCTGACCCCCGGGTGCGCGCCCGGGCCGCGGAAGGTTTTAAACTCATATTTCCCGAGCTGCCCACAATCGATTCTCATATATTAAATTTATTCGAACAAGCCCTACAAAATTGCTTTGATCCCGCTGTCCGAAGCGCTCTCTTAGAGGCGCTGGACGCAATCCAGAACGCCCACCCTGACCCAGTCATACAAAATCGCGCGAGCGAATTAAGAGAACAATATAAAGAACCTCCCAGGCCCAAAAAAGCTGAAGGAGATTGGCGTTCCACCCGAACAGAAGTAGCCCAAGCCCCCGCCGCTAAAGCTCCGGCAGACGCCCGCTCGCTGGGCGGCGAAGTGCGCGCAGTAGATCAGATTCCTGCTGTTCTTCAATATAGAAGGCAAGGAGATCAAGTTTTATTGATCAGTGGGCCCAGCTGGGATCTGATTGAATTTATTCGAGCGCTGGATGTGATTGAGTCATGGCCTGATTTTGGGGCGGAGGATAGAGAATCTTTATTTCGATTTATTGTGGCTCAGCAGGATGGTGAAGTACAAGATCCGGAAGCGGCATTGCGCGGACTAGAAGAATTTTTAAGGGCAAATTTTAGTCGCACCCGAACGCGGTATTTAGTAGAGTTTGCCAATAAAGAAGATTTGAATCCTTGGGATGAAGACTCGCCAAAGCCTTCGCGTCAGCTCGTGGTGCGTTTTGTGCTGAATCAAGATACAGTTGAAGAAGCCGAGGCTTTGTTTCGCGTGGTTAAGCGCTCTATTTATATGAAAAGACAAATCGAAAAATGGGTGCCTCAAGAAAAAGTGATGCTTACCAATGGCAAAGAGGTGGATGGCCCTTCTGTAAAACGAATCATGACGGGGCTCAATGATTTATTCATGCATTATCATGCAATGACAAAAAATTATCCTTTTCAAGCCGCTGCTGCTTTGGCGAGAGGACTAGAGGCTCGTCTGGCAGATTATGAAGAAAAAAAATTGCAAAACAACGGTTTGCTTGACGAACAAAACAAAATGCCGGAAGCCGTGCGCGACATAGTTTTGGCAGCCACAGAAGGAGAAGGAGAAAACTTCACCCTCGTCTGGCCCGTTGCCGAGAAGCCGGCAGTTATCGCGTCCCAACCAGCAGACGCCCGCTCGCTGGGAAAGGGAAAGAAGGACGAGATCGATGACACGCCTTTTGTATCAGGTTGGGTGGGGGGCTTGATTGATGAAATCATTCGACTGAAAAAGGACTTGAGCGCGCCTCGAGCGCGAAAAAATCCGGATTTGGCTGTCCAAACTGTGCGAAGTTATGTAGAGAAGGCGAAAGGGGCCGGCACATTGAATGATGGGCTCGCTCGAGTGCTGGCGGGTGCGTTGGCATTGTCAGATCTGCAAAATGGCGTAAGGGAACGGATTCGCCAGGAAGTGATTCAGCCTGATGCAGAATTGGCACCGCTATTTCTTGCGGCGCGAAAATATATGAATGAACAAAGAAGGCCTGTTTTGGAAAAAATAATTCAAGCCATTGAAGAAGGCCGTTCTGATTTTGGGCATCCACCGCGTTTTACCGGAGGAAAATCGTTGGGGGCTCCGATTGCTGCTATGCTTACAAAACCAACACGTTCTGTTCCTACAAAGTCTCTTAACGTTCGTACTACTCAACAAGTTGATCGACTCTTGAAAAATCCCGGCACTCTTTTTAGCGGTAAGGTGGTCTTGATGAGTCCTGATGATGAATCTGAGCGAGTATTTGGGGATGAATATTACAGTCTGTTGACGGCGAAATCGGTTCGAGTGGGGGATCAAATATTTGCTGTGGCTATAGAGGGAATTAAAATCAACGGCGGAACAATTCAATATCGAGCCGTGGTGAAGAACATTACAACGAGTGATTATTCTTTGGCTCTCGTGGTGAACGAGAAGGGCTTAGGCATGGATCGATTTTCTAAGAGAGGAGTTCCAAGCCGCTCTCTCGTTGTGACAGAAATGGCCGGTGCATTAGAACAAGGAATGGCCACTCAAGAGGTGATGCATATTCCCATGGTGATGTTGGCCCGACCTGTGGAAACCGAAAAATCCGTGTTGGTTGGGCGCTCTTTGGGTGAGTTATCCGAAACGGCGGCGGAAAAATATTTGGAAGTGCGGCTTCGCCCCGAAAATCTGGAGGCGGCGCGGCTCTTGGCTTCGACTTTATGGGAAGGTATGGAAATGGATTTGGATGAGTTTCTCGACGCGTTTCGCGCCTCGGTGATTGAGCGGGCGCCCGGTGTGTTGGCGCGCACGGCGTCGGCATCGCCTGTGAAGGCTCAGGCGG
>JACQQR010000113.1 GCA_016206875.1 Candidatus Omnitrophota bacterium | reverse complement strand
TCCCGCCATCGCTCAAGACGCGGTCTCTATTTCTGTTTCTAAAACGGATACGGTTTCTGCTTATAATTTTCCTAAAGTGGATTTACTCAATCTACCGGAACCCGTGATTCAGCGATTGGATGAAGATTTAGCGGGAAACTCAAAAATCCTGGAACGAACGCTTCGCAATTTTGATATCAATGTGAAAGTAGTAGAGGTGGAGCAGGGGCCTGTCATTACCCGCTACGAAATTCTTCCGGCGCCGGGGGTGAAGGTAAGCAGTATTCTTAGCTTGGAGCATGATCTGGCGTTGGCCCTCAAGGCCACTAGTGTCCGTTTTATCGCGCCGATTCCCGGAAAATCAGCGATTGGCATTGAAATTCCAAATTCCACCACCAATGTAATTTTTTTAAGAGAACTTCTTGAAACCAAGGAATTTATAAATACAAAGGCCAAACTTCCTTTGGTTTTAGGCAAGGATTCCAGCGGCAAATCGCTCATTACTGATTTGACTGAAATGCCGCATATTTTAATTGCCGGCACCACGGGTTCCGGAAAAACCGTGTGCGTAAATTCAATTATTATGGGTTTGCTCTACGCGTTGTCTCCCGATCAATTAAAACTGGTGATGGTGGATCCCAAAATGGTGGAATTGGCCGTTTACAATAAAATTCCGCACATGATTTCTCCGGTGGTCACCGACGTGCGCAAGGCGGCCCAATGCTTGAATTGGGTGGTGGGTGAGATGGAATCCCGGTATCGATTGCTTGCGCGCGTGGGGGTGCGTAACATTGCTTCCTTCAACAACCGGCCGGAGGAGGAACGCTCCGGGGAGTCGCAAGATGTGCCTTCAAGACTGCCCTATATCGTTGTGATCATTGATGAATTGGCTGATTTGATGATGGTGGCCCAGGACAAGGTGGAAGGCGCCATCACGCGTTTGGCTCAATTGTCGCGCGCTGTCGGGATTCATATTATTCTTGCCACACAACGGCCTTCCGTAGATGTAATTACAGGCGTCATCAAAGCAAATTTTCCGGCGCGCATTTCATTTAAAGTAGCTTCCAAAGTAGACTCCAGAACAGTTCTGGACTCTAACGGCGCCGATGCACTGCTTGGGAAAGGAGACATGCTCTTTCTGGAGCCCGGACAGCCCAAGCCGATTCGCGGTCAGGCGGCTCTGGTGAAAGATAATGAAATCAATAAAGTGGTGAAATGGATTTCAGAGCAGAAATCGCCGCAATACCTGGCAAGCTTGGTTCATGCGGGTGAACAAAAACAAGCCGGCATTCAACATGAGAAAGACGAGCTGTATGATGAAGCGGTGCGCGTTGTGCTTCAAACCGGCCAGGCTTCCGCGTCTGTGCTCCAGAGGCGTCTTCGCTTGGGGTACTCGCGCGCTTCGCGAGTCATTGATATGATGGAAATGGAAGGGATTGTGGGGCCGTTTCAGGGCAGTAAGCCGCGCGAAATTCTGGTGCCTCGAGACGGCGTTCCCAGGTCCGGCCAGGAAGCGCAGGAGGACTCCGAAATTGCCGCTTCTTAGGTTCTCTTGACCCATCATGAAAATCAACTCTTCAAATCATAAATCTCATCGACAAGTTTCAGTCGGTATGCTCTCGCTGGGCTGCCCCAAAACTCTCGTAGATAGTGAAATTGCTCTGGGCATACTGCAAAAGAGTCAATTTGAAATTGCCACTTCGGCTGCCGATTGCGATGTGGCCATTGTCAATACTTGCGCTTTTATCCATAATGCCCGGCAGGAATCCATTGAAAAAATACTTGCGCTGAGCCAACTCAAAGAGAAAGGCCGCATCCAAAAGTTAGTGGTCATGGGCTGCCTGGCGCAAAAGTACTATCATGAGCTGGAAAGCCAGCTGCCGCTCGTGGATGCTTTCGTAGGCAGCGGAGACTATCCCAAAATCGCTGAAATTATCGACGAAGTGCGTCATGGAAAAAAGATTATCGAAGTCGGGAAGCCGCTTTTTTTATACGATGAAAATTCTCCCCGTTTTTCCCTAACACCTTCTCATTACCGTTATGTCAAAATTTCTGAAGGCTGCAATCACAAATGTTCGTTTTGTATTATTCCGCAATTGAAAGGCCTGCATCGCTCCCGTCCCATTGAAGATGTGGCGGGAGAGGTCACGCGCCACGGCGGGGCAGGCGCAAGAGAAATTATTTTGACCGGCCAGGATACCACGTACTATGGCCGGGATTTTGCCGGAAAATTTATGCTTGCTGATTTACTGAAAGCGCTGGACTCGATTGAAAACATCAATTGGGTACGCTTGCTCTATGCCTATCCGGCGCATTTGTCGGATGATATTCTGGATGCGATTCGTGAATCAAAAAAAGTAGTCAAGTATATTGATGTTCCGCTCCAGCACATCAGTGACTCGATTTTGCAGAGCATGAAACGCGCCGTAACGGGCGCCAGTATCCGCAGGCTCGTGCAAAATATCCGTAAGCGCGTGCCCGGGGCTGCTATTCGCACCACATTTATTGTGGGTTATCCGGGGGAGACGGAGCAAGATTTTGAAGAATTGCTCGATTTTATCCAGGAGGCGAAGTTTGACCGCCTGGGCGTGTTCCCTTATTCCTATGAGCAAGATTCGTATTCCGGAACACTGCCCCACCAAGTACCCGAGAAATTGCGTGAAGAGCGTTATCATCGGGCTATGGCGCTGCAGCAGAAAGTGTCTCTGGAAAATAATCGCCGCTGGATTGGCAAAGAGCTCCAGATACTCATTGAAGGTACGGCTAAAAAAAATAGAAATAAAAATATACAAGCGGATTATGTAGGCCGTTCTTATAGAGACGCCCCGGATGTAGATGGGTTAGTCTACGTTCGGGCAAATCCTGAAATAAAATACCAACCCGGTGATATAATCCCATGCCGTATTCGCGAAGCGTTTGATTATGATTTATCTGGAGAGGCTCTTTGTGATTCAAATCACCCCTAATTTGCTTACCCTGCTGCGCGTTATCCTTGCCTTCGTTACCTTTTATCTGCTTATGCATTCTTATTTTTGGATGAGACTGGGCGCTTTCGGGGTATTCACGGTGGCAGCGCTCACCGACTTGTGGGATGGGCAGTTGGCTCGCCGCTCGGGTAGGGTCACCGATTTCGGCAAAATTCTGGATCCGATTGCCGATAAGATTCTGATTTTAGGCGTATTTTTGTGTTTCATCTCGCTTAACGTGTATCCGCTTTGGGCCGTCATTCCTATTTTTGTTCGGGAAGTGAGCGTGACGGTGTACCGGCTTTATCTCTTGCGAAAAAATGTGGTAGTCGCTGCCGAGCGAAGCGGGAAAATAAAAGTAGTTGTGCAAATGATTTCACTGGCTGTTTCTTTCTTTTATCTTATGGATCGGGAATATACTTCCGGGATTTCCGGCTGGCCCGGCCAAATCCACGTTTCTCTTTTTTGGGCCAGCTACCTGGGATTGGCGGCGGCAACTTACTTTTCACTTATTTCCGGCTGGGATTTTTTTAGAAAAAATATAAGGCGCTCCTATGCATAAAAATTTTATTTGTTTTGTGCTTTCTGCTTTTGGAATCGGTTTTTTACCGTTGGCACCCGGGACCTGGGCAAGCCTTGCAGCCGTGGGCTTACTGGCCTGGCTCTATTCCTTTGATGCATTGCCGGTACTGGATATTCTTGTGTTTTTTGTTTTACTTTTGCTAACAGTCACACTCATCATTCAATATCAGAAATTGGAGCCTCAAACTGAAAGGGATAGGGATCCCGGCTTTATTGTTTTAGATGAAGTATTAGGTATGTTCGTGGCTTTAATGGGTCTTCCGGTTACCTGGATTACGGCGATAGCGGGTTTTGTCCTGTTTCGATTGCTTGATATCACAAAGCCCTTGGGCATTCGCCGGCTGGAAGCGATAGAAGGACCCTGGGGCATTCTTCTGGATGATCTGGCGGCCGGGCTCCTCGTGCGTTTTGTACTCTTATTTTTAGTACCGCCTGGCATTTAATGTTAAGGGTAGGCGGTACTGTACAGTTTGAGAATGGGCTAACGCCCATTTTTAATTGTTACACTGTACTGGTGTGGAGAGGATGGGTGTAATGCCGGCAAATCTTCGAAATGTTGTTTATATTTCTATCGGCTCGGAGCTTTTAAAAGGGGAAGTGCTGAATACAAACGCCGCGTTTTTAGGCCGGGTTTTATTCGAACATGGAATGAAATTAATCGGGGAAAGGACAGTCCCGGATGAAGAGCCGGCGATGCATCATGCCATAGAGGCAGCATTGGCCCAAGATGCCGGATGGATTGTTACCTCAGGAGGTTTAGGGCCTACCTTTGATGATGTGACTCGCCAGGTGCTTTCCACCTACTTTGGAAAACCGCTCGAATTTTCCTCCTATCATTACAAAGAGCTGATGAAAAGAATTTCCAGACACAAAATTCCTTCCCAATCGCTTCAGGAAGGCATCCGGTCTCAATGTTTTTCCCTAAAGGCTCACGAATCATCCTCAATAAACTGGGCAGCGCTTGGGGATTTGTGATGGAAACTCAAGGCAGGAAAATTATTTCGCTGCCCGGTGTTGCCCGTGAGTTTGAAACCATGATTCAAGGCGAGATCATGCCGAAATTGTTTTTGAAACGAGGGGGCTTGTCCCGGCCGGTTTCGCTTACGGCAATGGCCGCCGGCATTTCCGAGCTTGAGTTTTTGAAGCGTTTAGGGGGCGCGCCGCGAGAAAAATTTGTCGATTGCGGCATTTATCCGGGATTAGGTGAAGTGCGTTTTACCGCTGCTTCCAAAGGATCCAAGGAATCCAATCAGGCCGTTTCCCGTTTGAAAGAAAAAATCAAAAAGAAACTCGGCTCTTACGTATACGCCTGGAATTTAAACACATCGCTGGAACAGGAAATCGCAAAGCTGCTCGTAAAAAAACATCATACGGTTTCGTGCGCGGAAAGTTGCACCGGCGGACATGTTTCAGAGTTGCTCACGCAAACTCCGGGCTCTTCCAAATATTTCCTGGGAGGTGTTGTCGCATATGCCGATGCGGTGAAAGAACAAAGTGTGGGCATACCCCATGGTATCATGCACAGGCACGGGGCCGTTTCGCGGGAAGTAGGAGAAGAAATGGCCCAAAGAATTCGCCGCCGGATGTGTTCTTCTATTGGCATTGGAATCACGGGTATCGCCGGGCCCAGTGGTGCCACAAAAACAAAACCTTTGGGGCTGGTCTACATTTCTATCGCCGGCGCCAAACGGGTCGAGACGCGTAAATTTGTGTTCAAAGGAAACAGGGAACGAATCCGCAAATTGGCGGCCAAGTACGCCCTTTATCTTTTATGGCTCAAGATACGTTCAGGCTCTTTTTAGGTATTTCCCTCATCCAAACTTTCGAAAAAGAAATTGAAAAATTACTCAAAGTTTTTGGGCCTTATTCCGGCCAGGTACAATGGGCAAATCCGTCGCAGATGCATCTTACGTTGCATTTTTTCGGAGAGGTACCGGTTAGGCAAATGGATGTGTTTCAAGTTTTACTACGAAATTTAACGGTGCGCTTTCGCCCATTTTATCTCCGGCTTAAAGATATTGGAGCTTTTCCCAATTTAGCCCATCCCAAAATTTTGTGGGTAGGCATTGACGGAGACTTGCAAGAATTGAATGATTTAGAGAAAGCCATTTCGCTTGAAATGGTTCGCCTGGGACAAGAAATTGAACGCCGCGAATTTACACCTCATTTAACGTTAGGCCGGGTACGCGCGGGTAAGCGGATTCGGTTTGAAATGCCTCCGGATTATCAAACGTACTCTTCGCCGGGCAGGCATTGTGTAACTGAAATTACTTTGTTTAAAAGTGAGCTTACTCCCCGAGGCCCTGTCCATACCGCCTTGGAACACTTTCCGCTTTCTTATGAAACAAAATAAATCCCGCATCACTCGCAGGAAGTTAATGCGCATTTATGAAACAATGCACCGCCACGGGGGGCATCAACGTTGGTGGCCGGCAGACTCTCCGTTTGAAGTGATGGTGGGCGCCATTTTGACGCAAAATACCTCTTGGTCTAATGTTGAAAAAGCCATCTTGAATTTGAAACGGGCAAAAGTTCTAACGCCCCAAAAGCTCAATCAGGCCCCTCCTAAAAAGCTTCTCGAGTGGCTCCGGCCCAGCGGTTTTTTTAACATCAAGGCCAAAAGGTTAAAAAGTTTTTTGGCCTATTTCAAAAACCGGTATCGATTTTCTCTTGGTAGAATGAAAAAAATAGAATTGAGTCAATTGCGCCAGGAGCTGTTGCGAGTGAAAGGAATAGGCCCCGAAACTGCCGATTCAATTCTTTTGTACGCCCTGGGCCGTCCGGTATTTGTCATTGATGCCTATACGCGCCGCGTATTTTCACGCCATGGCTTGATTCAGCCTGACCTACCCTACGAAGAAATCAGAAAATGGTTTGAGGCCAACTTACCCAGTTCAAAGGAGCTGTTTAACGATTATCACGCCCAAATCGTAAGAGTAGGGAAGTACTTCTGCCGCAAAACTCCGGACTGCTCAAAATGTCCTCTTGAATACCTATTTCATGAAAAATAGTGAAAAATAGTGACTGTCACTTTAGTGACTGTCACTATTTTGTAGTTATTTAGCTCCCTGAGGCGATTTTGTTTTTGTCTGTCATTCCCGCGGAAGCGGGAATCCAGTGACTTTGTTTTTTTCTTTTAAAAAATTCCTTCAAAAATCTTCTTTGCGGTCGTAAAAATAGATGTGAAAAACGACCTTTTGATCTTCAGCGAACAAACCAGAGAAGAACTGATCGAGATCATTCTCAAACAACGCAAACGCATTGAGGACCTGGAAAAGATTGTTCAAGAAAAACAGAAAAGCCAAGCCCACAAAGAATTCCTGAAAAACCTCAGGTTAGCCCAAAAAGTGAAACGCCCCAAAAGTCCTGGACAAAAAGCAGGCCACGAAGGATTCACCCGCATTAAGCCAGATCAAATCGATCATATCGTTGAATCGAAACTTTCCAGCTGCCCCGATTGCCACGAAAGTTTAAGCAAAAGTCAGGAAGTGACCCAACATATTCAGGAAGACATTATTCCCGCTCACCGGGAAGTAACCTTGTTCAAGAAACACCGATATTGGTGCCAGGGCTGTAAGAAAATGGTAACGGCTCCGTACGCTCCGGAAGAAGTTCCCCACGGCTACTTGGGTCCGAACATTCTCGTTCAAACCGTGCTACTGAAATATCATCATGGCCTTCCTTATAACAAGATCAAAGAGCTGTTTGGAAGTCTGTGCCAATTTGAAGTCTCCGAAGGCGCATTAGCTGGGGCGCTTCAGAGAATCAGTGAATGGCTTGGCGTGGAGATGGGGGTTATTCTGGAAGCGATTCGGTCCAGTCCGAATATCCACGCCGATGAGACCGGCTGGAAGATATCGGGTGTAAACCATTGGCTGTGGGCCTTTGTCAATGAGCGGCTGGCTCTTTACCAAATCGCTAAATCCCGAGGCTCCAAAATTCCGAAGGAAGTCTTAACAGGCTTCAAAGGGATTCTCACCACGGATTTCTATGCGGCTTACAACATGCTGGCTGTCAAGAAGCAGAAATGCTTGGTGCACTTGATGCGGGAAATGCACGGGTTATTTATCAAAGATCAAACGCCCGAGTTTATTAAGTACTACAAACGGCTCAAACGGATTATCGAAGATGCGTTAAAACTGAAAAAACTTCATGAAACTTTGGAACCCGATTGCTATCAAAGGCGGATCAAACTGCTTGAGAAGCGGCTG
>JACQQR010000131.1 GCA_016206875.1 Candidatus Omnitrophota bacterium | reverse complement strand
GTTGGATATTCCAGATTTGCGCTGGATGCCTATAGATTTGTTGCTCAACGACAAGGAAACATTGAAAAGCATCCTGGAAAATGGGAAAAAAGTAACAGTCATGAGTTATCCAGTTATCATTCCTTCGTTAGAACACTTATTGGCCATGAAGTTTCATGCAGTCAAAGGGAATTATCAAAGAAGATTTTATAAAGATATACCGGATATTCTTAGTTTAATTGAGAAAAATAATGTTAGAATTGATTCGGATTCATTTCGAGAATTATGTTTGAAGTATGGTAGTCAAGAATTATATGATGAAATCAAGCGATTTTTTGAGGAGCATAAGAAATGAAAAGGCTAAATTTCCCTGTTTTTAAAGATTTTTCTCCGCCTCCATCCAAGCACCTCTCCATGTCGGAATACGCAGCATTTACTCAACAAGATTGGATATCCCTGCCTATGGTTGAGAAAAAACGAATTGTTAGTTCAAGGAAATCGGACTTGCCCATTGAACCTTTCCGCCTGAAATAAAATTAATAGGAGATTGTATATGGCGCTTACCCCTTCTACGATGCTTGAGCTTAACACCCAAGCGCCGGATTTTTCTTTGCCGGATGTCACCGCAAAAGGCAAAACCGTGTCGCTCAAAGATTTTTCCGAGAAAAAGGCGCTTTTGGTGATGTTTGTGAGCGTGCACTGCCCGTACGTGCAGCATATCAAGCATGCGCTTGCGCGCTTGACCGGGGAGTACAAAAATAAGGATATCGCTTTTATTGCCGTCGGCTCCAACGATATCGAGCGCTATCCCGATGATGCGCCGGCGGAGCTCGAAAAAATGGCGCGCCAGTTGCAATTTTCCTTTCCGGTTTGCTATGACGAAACGCAATGCGTAGCGAAAAGTTACACGGCAGCTTGCACACCGGATTTTTTTCTCTTCGATTCGAATCGAAAATTGATTTACCGCGGCCGGTTCGATGAAACGCGGCCCGAGAGCGGCCGGCCGGCGACGGGAAAAGATTTGCGGGCCGCCATCGATGCTGTACTGGCAAGCGAACCCGCTATTCAGGAGCAAAAGCCCAGCGTGGGCTGCAATATAAAATGGAAGCCGGGCAATGAGCCGGATTATTTCAAAAAGTGACTGTCACTAAGACAAAAAGTGACAGTCACTAAAGTGACAGTCACTTTTTGTGCAAGGGGGGAGCCTCTATGAAGCTGTTTTCAAAAACATGGGTTGTTGTGCTGTTGTTGCTTTTCGCCGGTTTTTCGGCTGCTTATGCAGTGGGCGAAACCGAGATGAATGAAATTGGCCAGGCCGCTTCTGAAGTGGATCAGGAAACTGAAGATCAGGCTTTTGATGCAAACGAGCCTGATTCCGGCGAAGGCGATTTTTTTGCAGAGGAAGAGTATTAATCAAAAGCGGCCATCAGTCATCAGCCATCAGTAGTCAGAAAAAGCAATGACTGATGGCTGATAGCTGATAGCTGATAGCCAGCGTAAAATAGGAGCATCAAATGAAAAAAATATTCGGTATTGCGTTATTAAGCGGTATGATTTTTGTCTCTGGTTTCAATTCCGTAGCGTTAGCGGGCGGCGCTTGCTGCCCCACGAGCACAGCAAAAGCCACAGCAACCCCAGCTGAAACGGATTCCACAACGATTGTTGAAGAAGAAGCAGCCGTCTGCGAATAAATCGGGAGGGCGTTATGAGTAAGAAAGTTCTGATTCTTCTGGCCGAGGGATTTGAAGAAATTGAAGCAGTAACAATTATTGATGTACTGCGGCGCGCTGAATTTAATGTAACCGTGGCCGCCGTCAGCGGTGTAAATGTGACCGGCGCTCATGGTCTTAAAGTCGAAGCCGATATAGAACTCGCCGCTTATCAAGAATCGCCCGATGCTATAGTGCTTCCGGGAGGCATGCCGGGTTCGCAGCATTTGGGGGATTCGCCTTTGGTGGCCGGTTGGATTCAGAAAATGCATAATCAAAAGAAACTGGTCGGCGCCATTTGCGCGGCACCGGCCCTTGCTTTGGCCCGTCATGGGATTCTGAACGGAAAACAAGCCACTTGTTATCCGGGCTTCGAACGGCATTTTCAACCCGGCGTCAAACACTCCGCTGCGCGTGTGGTGGTGGATGGAAATGTCATCACCAGCCAAGGGCCCGGCTCGGCGCTTGAGTTTTCGCTGGCGCTGGTGAAGCAATTGGGCAAGCCTGAAAAAGCGCAAGAGTTGCAGGAAGGGATGTTGGTCTCGTTGTCATCCCGGGCTTGACCCGGGATCCAGGGTAAATACAAACTCAGTGGTGATTATCCTGGATCCCGGCCTTCGCCGGGATGACAAACAAACAAAATATACCGGAGGTTTCATGAAACGCATTTTGTTCTCTCTTTTCATTTTGCCGCTTCTTATTTTTATATCCTCGCCTTCAGGGCTCGCTCAAGAATTTCTTCAATTTAAGGTGGTCAAAATCGGCGATCCGGTTCCCGAATTCGAACTAAAAGACACCGACGGAAATTTGGTAAAGCGCTCCGATTTTAAAGGCAGCATTTTGATGGTGGTGTTTTGGTCGGCCAATTGCCCCTTCAGTGTCCGCTACGACCCCCGCATTAATAAAATTGTGAAAGATTACAAAAATAAAGGAGTGGTGGTGCTTGGCATCGATTCCAACCAAAATGAATCGCTGGAAGAAATCAACAAAGCTCGCGAAGAACGGAATGTGCAATATTCTATTTCACTCGATCCGGGGAACCTGATCGCCAATCAGTACGGGGCGATCACCACACCGCATGTATTTATCATCGATAAATCCGGTCTGCTCGTGTACGAAGGCTCGGTGGATGACCAGGGTTGGAGTGACCAAAACCCGATTAGCAATCACTACGCCCGAGCTGCATTGGATGCCACGCTCACCGATGAGCCCATCAACACACCGGTGACCAAGCCGTTTGGATGCACGATAAAAAGAGAAATATGAAAATGGAAGGTCGCCGGTCGTCAGTCGTCGGTCGTCAGAAAGAGACCGGTTTTTTCTACCCACGACTGACAACCGACGACTCACGACTGTTTTTAGATCCCATTTTTAAACCCAAAAGCATCGCTTTGATAGGCGCCTCCCGCCGCGAGTCCGCTGTAGGCCACGCCGTTTTTAAAAATGTGCTCCTGGGTAGCTATCAAGGCATTATTTATCCTGTCAATTCGAGCGCAGATTCGGTGCTCGGTGTGCGCTGCTACAAATCCATCCTCGATATTCCCGATCCCGTTGATTTAGCCGTGCTTGTGGTGCCTTCGGAGTCAGCCGTTTCTGTTTTTCAAGAGTGCATCAAAAAGGGCGTGCGCGGCGCGGTGGTGATTTCCGCCGGCTTTAAAGAAGTGGGAGCCGAAGGTGCGGCGCGCGAAAAAGAATTGGCCCGGCTTGCCACAAAACACCGCATTCCGCTCGTGGGGCCTAACTGTTTGGGTGTGATCAACACCGCGGCGAATGTGAAACTCAATGCCAGTTTTGGCCGCGACATGCCGGCATCGGGACGCATTGCTTTTGTTTCGCAAAGCGGCGCGCTGTGCACGTCGGTGCTGGATTATGCCAAAGGGGCCAATATCGGTTTTTCCAAATTTATCAGTATGGGGAACAAAGCGCAGGTTACCGAGCTGGAACTTTTGGAATATTTGGGAGAGGACAAGGAAACCGATGTGATTCTGATGTATCTGGAGGACCTGGCGCATCCGCGCGCTTTGATTGATGCCGCGCGTCACATCTCCGGAGAAGAGGCTCATCTGAAACCCATTTTGGCGATCAAGTCGGGCCGCACGGCGGCGGGCGCCAGGGCTGCTTCCTCGCACACCGGTTCCCTAGCCGGATCCGATGAAGTGTATACGGCCATTTTTGCGCAAGGCGGTATTTTGCGCGTCGATTCGGTGGATGAACTCTTCGATTATGCCAAAGCATTTTCCGTCCGGCGCTTTCCCAAATCGGGTCGCATCGCCATTGTGACCAATGCCGGCGGGCCCGGCATTATGGCCACCGATGCCTGCGTGCGGCACGGATTGACCATGGCCGAACTTTCCGATGCCACGCGGGCCGAGTTAAAAAAACATCTTCCTTCCACCGCTTCGCTCTCCAATCCCGTGGATGTCATCGGAGATGCCCAGCATGACCGTTATCAAGCCGCGCTCAAAACTGTGTTGCGCGATCAGCATGTAGACAGCGTGCTGGTGATTTTAACGCCGCAGGCCATGACAGATATTGAAGAAATCGCGCGTACCATCGGCACAATCAGTTCAAAAAGTTCCAAGCCCATACTGGCTTGCTTCATGGGCATCGTGGACGTCTCAGGCGGCGTGAAAATTTTGGAACAGTGGAATGTGCCGCATTACCGCTTTCCCGAGTCGGCTTCACGTGCGCTGGGAGCCTTGGCGCGCTACGCCGCCTGGGTCAAGCGGCCGCGCACGGTGAAAAAAGAATTTTTTGTCAATAGGAAATCCGTGCAATCCATTTTCAAAAGCGCGCTTACCGAAGGCCGAAAATATTTGTCTCCGGAAGAAACATTCGGCGTGCTCGGCGCTTACGGATTCACCACTCTTCCCATGGAAGTATGTTCGGCGCCGGCCCAGGCAGGGGAAGCCGCCAAAAAAATCGGCGCCCCGGTGGCGCTTAAAATTTACTCGCCCGACATCATTCATAAAATTGACGTGGGCGGCATTCGCCTGAATATTTGCTCGCCTGGCCAAGCGCAAAAAGAAGCGCGGGAAATGTTGGAAGAAGTTCGTCGTAAAAGTCCGGCGTCTCGAATCCTTGGGGTGGTGGTGCAGAAAATGGCCAAGAAAGGCCAGGAAGTGATTCTGGGCCTCAAGCGCGACGCGCAATTTGGTCCCATGTTGATGTTCGGCCTGGGCGGCACTTATGTTGAAATTATGAAAGATGTTACCTTCCGCATCGCCCCGATTCGCGAGCTGGGCGCCCACAACATGATTCATTCCATCCGCTCTTATCCCATCCTGGAAGGCGTGCGCGGCCAGCGGCCCGCCGACTTAGCCAAGCTGGAAGAATGCCTAGAGCGCCTGTCGCAGCTTGCCGTAGAATGCCCCGAAATCGCCGAACTCGACATCAACCCGCTTATGGCCTACGAGAAAGGCAAAGGCTGCGTCGTCGTCGATGCCCGGATTTTGCTGGGGGACCAAAACATCCGGTAAAATCCCAATAATGTGTTATAGTTCCGCCTATTAAGCAAAGGAGGTGCGTGTCCTGACTAGGGATGCAAATTTTTAATGAATCCAATGATCAAATTCTTAAGCAGTTTACTCCTAATCTCATTCACACTTCAAAGCATAGTCTTTGCGTCGCCTGCCATGCCCCTTGCTTTTCTGAATAGGGAAAGGGAAGCGGAACGCACTTTTCGTGGCTCTTTCCCCGCAGATTTCGGCGAAGTGATTTATTCTTCTCACCCAAACGGGTCTCCCCGAGTCGTATTGATTCAAGACGCCCACAGTAATTACGATGCGCAAAAAAATATTGCGGCTCTTTTACGCTGGCTCACCCAAGAAAAAGGCTTTTCCGATTTTGCGTTGGAAGGCGCCGAGGGCCGGCTTGACTTTGCCCAGCTTACGTCCTTTCCCGCCGGGCTCTCCAAAAGTTTAATCACCGACGTTTATTTGCGAAGAGGCAAGTTAAGCGGGGCAGAGGCCTTTGCGATTTTAGAGGGCGAGCGCGCGCGATTTTATGGTTTGGAAGAGGCGAAGCTTTACGAAGCGAACCGAAAAGCGTTTTTAGAGGCGCTCTCCTTGTCACCCCCGCGCAAGCGGGGGTCCAGTGACTTTGACGTTGTAATGCAAAAGTCACTGGATTCCCGCTTTCGCGGGAATGACAAACTTCTCACCGACCTCGCCTCTCTCCGCCTCAACCGCGCCGGCTTGGCTGAGTTACAATCACTCATCCGGCAAAAAAGCATTTCCCCAAGCGACTTATCTCGATTCAAAGCGCCGCTTGAGTTTTACCGCTGTGCCGAAGCGCGCGATGAGGTGATGCAGCGCGTGATGTTTGAAATACTCTCGCGCCGAAAAAAATTAGCTGTCATCACCGGAGGTTTTCACACGCAGGCTCTTTCCGAAGCTTTATCGCGGGCAAACATCTCACATGCCGTGGTCATTCCCCGCATCGAACATTTTGAAGAAAAGCCAGTCTATTTTGACATCCTACAAAATCCGGATAGCCCGTTTTGCATTTGGCTGCGCCAGAAGGAATTGTCTTCAAACACGTTGAATCGAAAACTTGCCTTCGCTTCCGGTTTGGCCCGAGAAATGGCCCGCGACAAGGCAGCGTTCCGAATCAATCCCAAAGCCTTTTCCCGCGCAACAGGAGCTAATCGCGAAGATATTTTAGTTCCCGCAGAATTTTCACCCGATCATTCTCTGGAAATTTTAAGAAAGGCATTGGCCGAAGACCATGCGGCTCGTCAAACCCTTCAAGCGCGCTGGGGAAAATTAAAGTCATTCCTAGATTCTTCTTCCGGGCTAAGCCGCAAAGAAAAAATCGACGCTTTAGTGCGGTTAGGCTTGTCATTCCGTGTCCCTGCTACTGTCATGCTGAGCGTAGCGAAGCACCTTGGTTGCGTTACCTTCAAGGTTTGCGAAGCTGCGGCAAACTTTTCGACAGCGCAAAATAGATTCTTCGCTGAGTTTACTCCGAGTGGCAAAGCAACCAAGATTCTTCGTCGCTGGGCTCCTCAGAATGACAAATTATCCCCCAATCTCCCCGCCGCAACGGATCCATTTTTCCAAACCGAACTGTTGACGGTCTTTTTTCTAGGAGCCATGGCCGAAGGAATGCCGCCCAAAGAGATTGAGCGTGCTGCGCAGAAAAATTTTGAACAGCTCGCGCAGAGGCATTCCCTCTCCCTTGAAAAGGGAGAGGGTAGGGTGAGTATTGCCCAAAGCCTTGGCGAGTTTCAAGCCGCGCTCCGGCCTTTCATCGCTCGAGCAAGCGGATTCGTTAAAGAGCGCCTGGAGCAGCCGGTTGCACAGCAAAATCTGCGCACCCTGTTTGAATCCGCACCCGACGGCCCCGCGCGTCTTAGCGCTTACTTAGAAGCGCTTCTCGCGCCGCCTGAGCCGGGCTTGGTGAGCGCGCCTGTCTTGGTCGATTTCGACACAGGCCACGCTTCACCACAAAAAAACCTTTTGCCGCCCGCCGCCATTGCTGCCTTGCCGGCGCAGGCCGCTGTGTCAACCCCCGCCGCGGACGCTGTGGCCTCACGGCTTAGCGTGAGAGAACAATATCAAGAAATTTTTTCTCAATGGGAAGCGGCTGAAAGGGAAGATGAAGCAGGGGGAAATGATGATCAACTTTTTCTTCTCGCAGCCAAGGCAATTCAATGGAAAGAAGAACCCATTTTACCATTTTATACTTCGCACCAGGAAATCCATCCTGCCAAACTTGACATTCCAGATGGAGCAGAAGTGTGCGCCAGTACCGAATGGCTTTTGGGAATGCTGGCCAGGCCTGACTTGGAAATGAATTATGAAGACGATGGACAATTGGATGATTACGACAAACTGCGCAAAATAGCGGAAATTTGGGCCAAGTATTGGCCGCGGCAATTTGGCGCTTTGAAAGATTGTATTGACGAGATTGTAGCCATTGATGAAGAGCCCCAGATATGCTACGGCTTAATAGGCGGTTTGCCGTATGATGGAAATTTTGAGCATGACTCAAAAAGAATTCTTAAGGCGCTCGACGATTATATTTTCACTGCAGGAGTATATGATGAAGTAGAAACGGCCAAAAACCTGCTCAATGAACTGGTCAGAATCTATGTGCCTGACGGGGAGAACAATTCGCAATCGCTTCTGTATGCCGCCCGCGCCGCACGGTTTGTAAACCGGATTGCCGGGATTCTCGAAAATGTGTTCGATAACTCGGCAGAGAAACTCCGTGCTCTCAAAGAGCAATTGCTTGCGTATGCGCCACAGCAAACATCAGCCGCTTCCGCGCCGCCCGCCGCCATACCCGATCCAATGCCTCCCGTATCTTTGGCGTCAGCCAAACAAGCGCCGCCCGAGCTCTCGCTAGAAGAGCAGCTCGCGCAACTGAGGCGCTATTTTTTTTCGCCGGTGAGTGACAGTCCCTTCGCGTTCGCACCGTACTCTATTGGGGACGGACTATTAGGTGAAGAATGGATTGATTTAGATTTCTCTACTCTGGCTCCGTCGATTAGGGGGAAAGAGGATGCATTTAATGGATTAACGCGCGTAAAAAACTTGATACTAGGCGAAGCACAGTCTGCGAATATTTCAATAGCCATGAAATTAGAAAAACTGGAAGTATTCGACGTCTCACAGATAACCTTATTAAATTATCAAGAACTATTTGGTATTCTGCGTGAGCACAAGAATGAAAATTTGGTTGTGATATTGCCCGGAAACTACGAAGCAGGTATCCCTTCTACTTCAATTCGCGCCTCGCAAATTCGCGCTGTACCCCCATCTTTCTTTGAGGAGTTAAAGCCGTCGCAGGTTCCTTTCGTTATGGCTTCACAATGGGATATACCGAGCATGATTATTGCAGATGAACCTTACATTATGTGTGCGTTTCAAGCTGACGATAGCATGATGTTTGAACCTATTTCTATTGATAGAGAATTAATCGACCGCGCGATTTTAAATCGTTTAGAAATAGTCTATGACGGCATGCCTCGGGAAGGACATCAGAAAGAATTTTTGAAAGCGGCAAAGATGATTCGCTGGAGCCAGTTCGATAAAATGCGAAAAAAATTGCTGCCGTTGCCGGATAGGGATCTTACGCCTGAGCAAATTAAACCGAGCAGGGCAGAGGTGCGCGCGAGTGTTGAATGGCTTTTCCGGCAATACCTAATCGGCAACGAAAAAATGCTCGAACAACTTCTACAACTAGCAAATCACTGGTGCTATTTTTGGCCGGCATCATTTCGCCCGCTACAACGTGTGCTTGCATCTGTGATTCAACATTTAAACGGCATATCTTGGCCGCAAACATCGCAGCCGCTGGCAGCGGCCGCCGCGCCGCCTATGTTGGGGCAATACGCAATACCAGAAGTAGCAAGAGAATATAGAGCCCTGCTTTACGCATTCATTGCCAATCTTCCTTACGATTCAGACTTTGTGGAAACAGCAAACAAAATTCTTTCCAACCAATTTCTGTATCAGACCTATGCCAATCCGGGTTCATCGGGCGCGAGGCGTAAAGTCATGCAAGCATTGAGTAAATTGTTGCATACTTTTGTCGCCGACAAAGAGGGAAATCCGCAATCTCTATTGCGGATTGTCCCCAGTTTGATAAAAGGAGAAGTAGAGTCTCAAACCGCGCAATACAAATCAGGATTTCTTCTCGATCAATTAGCCGCCCTAATAAAAAAAGGGAAGCCGAACTTTTCAAAGGCCGTTGGACTTCTCAACACGCATACACAAAAACTTTTGGATCAGTGGGCAAAACTACAGAGAGCGCAACCTCAACCACCGAATCAAGTTGTGGCTACTCCGCCAGCCCAGGCCAAACAAGCGCCGCCTGAGCTTTCGCTCAAAGAGCAAATTAAAAAAGTAAGTGATTTCGCCAAAACGCACAAAGGCCGGATTCAGCATACGACTTCGAAAGATTTATTTGGCAAAGAATGGATTGATTTAACTTTAACCGTAAAAGAGCCTTTTTTAGAGCCTGAGGATTTATTGACATTATTCCAAGAACTCACGTTAGTGCGAAGTTTAGTTTGGAAGGGAAATACGAATGACTTGGCCAACATTGTTTATTTGAAAGAACTTCAAATTTTAGATTTGAGCGAAGTTAGAGAATTAGAT
>JACQQR010000130.1 GCA_016206875.1 Candidatus Omnitrophota bacterium | reverse complement strand
ATTCCGAAAAAAAAGTGAATGTCACTTTAGTGTCTGTCACTTTTTTTGTTTTAAAAATTCGATTGAATCGTCTTCCGGGAAATACTATCCTCTCTTCTTTAGTGTCTGTGCTCAATCATGTTCTGTGGGGAGATACCAAAGCGGCCAAATGGGGCAGACTGTAAATCTGCTGGCTCACGCCTTCGTAGGTTCGAATCCTGCTCTCCCCACCAGTGTTCCCGTCTTTGTCATTCCACGCGCCGGCCTCGGCTGGTCCGCCGGGGCGGAAAAGCGGAAATGACAAACATTCAAAGTGTAAGCAGGTTTAAAAAACATCCACTAGAAGTGGCTTTGATTTAGATATGCCCACGCAGCCAAACAAGAACTTGGAAGTATTTAAAAATCCGAATCCCGAGCGGGATTATGAGATCAAATTTGAATGCCCGGAATTTACTTGTTTGTGTCCAAAGACAGGCCAGCCGGATTTCGCTGCAATTCATATACGGTATATCCCCGGCGATTTGTGTGTGGAGCTGAAGTCGCTCAAATTATATCTTGGGTCGTTTCGCAATGAAGGCCACTTTCACGAGGCCGTAACCAACCGAATCTTGGATGATTTGGCGAAAGCCGTCCGGCCCCGGTATTTGGAAGTTTTGGGCGATTTTTTCGTGCGCGGCGGCATCCATACGACGGTGCGGTGTGAATATAAAAATAGTCGATAGTCGGTAGTTGGTAGTTGATAGAAAAGGCATTTGCTATCAACTACAGACTGTCGACTGTATTATGCGGGTGTAGCTCAATGGTAGAGTTCTAGCCTTCCAAGCTAGCCATGTGGGTTCGATTCCCATCACCCGCTCCATTTCTTTCCAAAATTCACCGAATCCATCGAAAAGAAGGGGAATTGTTTTGAGCCAGTCTATCCAAATCCACCAGGAGAATTTGTTTTCCTCGCAGCTTGAGGCCGCCTCGCGTTTTCGTCCCGAAGAAAAAGCGGGGAAATGGGGCGAGCGCGTCCGCCAAATCCAAGAACAATTTCGACGGGAATTCGAGAATGCGCGCACCGGAGCGGGCCGGCGTCATTTGAAAAAAGTGCTGCGCGGCTGGACGCTTCCGTGGATTGATTTAGAGATGCCGGAGTCGGTGACGCTCCCTGATGTGTTTGATGCAGAGGGTGTTTTAGTGGCCGAAAACAGAATAATTCAAGAAGTCATTCGCGTGGCCGAAGCGGTGCGGCGCGAAAAAACCGAGGTATGGGTGAATCTCGGTATCGGCGGTTCGGATTTGACCACGCAGGCCCTGGTGTGGAGCACGATATCCAGCCAGCATAATTATTTGCCCCGCGCCTTGCGCGCAGGCGCGAGCGAAATCCACTTTATCGGCAACGATTTTAGCCCGGAAAAAGTTTCCGACTTGCTCGTAAGCCTGGAAGAACGGGGTGTGCTGGCTAAAACCAAATTCAATGTGATTTCTAAATCGGGAAACACGCAGGAAACGCTTGCCGCTTTCCTTATTATCCGAGAATTTCTCGCAAAAAAACTCAATATCCCCGTTAAAGAAACCGGCCGGTTTTTTGTGGCCACCACCGGGTGCAATGAAAAAAGCAAATTATTTGCGCTCAACGCCCGCGCGCCTTTTTTTGCCATGCTTCCCGTGCCCGACGGAACGGGGGGGCGATTTTCCGCGTTTTCGCCGGTGGGGCTTTTGGCCTTGGCTGTAACGGCTAATGAAACGTTGGGAGAATCACCTCGCTCGCGCGTGGAAGAGGCCATGAAAGGAATCAAGGATGCGATTCGGGATATGTTTTCCACGCCGGCCAGCGACGAGAGGAATCCTGTTTTTCAGCCCGCTTTAAATCATGTCATTGCGGAATATGAAAAGAAGAAATCGCTTCTCATCCTGATTGTCTACGACCCCATGCTCAAACAAGTGGGCGAGCTGGCCCAGCAGCTTTACTGCGAATCGGTGCAAAAATTTGGACAGGGTATGGATTTTATATCGATCGTGGGCTCGGAAAAAATGCATTCGATTTGGAATGGCGCGGCAGAAGGCACCGGCGCTCAGCGCGATTTGGTGCTCTTCGTGGGCACTCAGAAAACGTCTCCCAAACGCGATCCGGTCATCCCCAAAGGAAGCGGTATCAGCGGGGAAGAGATTGAGTCGATGGAAGGAAACAGACTTTCCGAAGTGCAGTCGGCTTCTATGGAAGGCGTGATGCGCGATGCCGCAAATCGCGGAATTCTCAATTATGCGCTGGTGCTTCCCGAGCGCAATGTCCGGGAAGTCTCGCGTTTCATTTATTTGTTCCAATCCATCGTGGCCGCCGAGGGCAAACTGCGCGGGTTGGAAAAAGAAACCTTCTCCGACGGCACGTACAAAGATTTCACCTACCTCCAAGACGGCGTAGAAGGCTACAAAATTCAAACCAGACAAATATTAAAGAGTAAAGTTTAAGAATTTCTTACGGCAATCAGGGCGGGTTCGCAAGCGGCGATGTGGGGAAGAGGCGTGATGCCGTCGAACGGGGAGGCGCATCCTGCCGTATCCGGATTTCCTTGCGAGGCGTTCACATAATAATGGAAGTGAATGTGCAGCGTAAGGCAGCTGATAATATGTTCAAGCGCCCAAACCTTGCGGTTTTGCCACCAGGCTTTCATCACTTTTTTGAACATGGCGCGCCGGTGTTTATCGCTGGTTACGGTAAAATGTTTGAGAATACGCGCAAACAGCATGATCCCTTTTAAAAAAGCCGCCGCATTGAATTTTTCATTCGGGTCTTTGCGGCGAAGCGGCGGATAAACTTGAAAGTTCGAAAAGCATTTTAGCAAGCGCTCGCCGAAGGCCTCGTACGAATACATGGCTCGAATCAGCCAGTTATATCCCTTTTTAATTTCTTCCTGCGTCATCAGCTTAGGCACGAAATTCAAATCGCCGGAGCCGTGGCCGCGCCATTTTTCCGAATCTTCGATCATGCGCGAAATATCCATCGAAAGCCGCCCTTCGCGCTCCAGGCGTTCGTAAAGAGGGGTGAGTGGAATAGCCACCAAAATTCCGGCCGTGGTGAAGGGAATGGCGGCTTCCTGAAGAAAATCAAATTGTTCCTGAAAAATACCGATATCATCGTGGTCGAAACCCACAATCATGCCCGACCAGGTGGCAATGTTGTACGACTGCACCTTGCGGACGCTTTCCACCAGCGAGCGCTTTAAGTTCACCGTTTTTTGCGTTTCCGTCAGGCTGGATTTGCGCGGCGTCTCAATGCCGAAGAACATGCCGCCAAAATTGGCCGTTCGAGCCAATTCCAGCAAATCATCGCGCTCGGCTACATTAATAGTGAGCTCGCAATTCCAGCGGATGGGGAAGTTGTGCTCTTTACCCCAAGCGACAAGTTCTTCCAATATTTTTTTAGCGGAGATGGGATTGCCAATAAAATTGGCGTCGGAAAATGTAACATTATTGGCGCCAATCCGGTGAAGTACCGCCACTTCTTTCATAATCTGATTGACGGGCTTGGCGCGCGGCACGCGGCCGTCGGAAACGATGATGTCGCAAAATTCGCATTTGAAGGGACAGCCGCGCGTGGTTTGCAAATAAAAGCAGGCGTAGCGGTCGGCCTTAAGCAAGTCATAGCGCGGCGTAGGCGATGTTGAAATATCGATGTTTTCTTTTTGAATGTAGAGGCGTTTATGCGTGCCTTGCTTAAATTCTTGAATGAATTGAGGCCAGGTATACTCAGTTTCGCCTTTAAAGACCACATCGAAATAAGGAAGGAATTTCTCGCCGATCAGTGAGGCATAAGGGCCGCCAAAAATCACCATTTTCCCTCGTTTACGAAATTCGGCGGCAATTTCAAGCGCGCGGGGCACTTGCACATTGAAGGCCGTCATGGCTACCATGTCGCAGGAGCGGCCAAAATCAATGGGCTCCACATTTTCATCGAGAATTTCTACGTCAATATCGGGAGGGGTAAGGCCGGCCACGGTGCAAAGGCCAAGCGGCGCGTGGGCATGAGCCGGAGTTAAATGCTTGATGCCGCGGAATGACCATAACGAATCGGGGAAAAGGGGGTTGATTAAGAGTAGCTTCAAGAAGCCTCCGTGAATAATTCAGCCGATAGTATAAGCATTTCCGGAATCAATGGAAGAAGAATTAACTTTTCTGGTCATAGCCGGATAGGCTCTAAAACGCATCGCCACCGGCTTGAACTGTGTCAACCCGTAGGGAACTCAAGATTTGTTTTTTGATTTTAGAATAGGCATGTTGTTTCATCGCCAATTCAGAAATATCCAGATGTTCCCTCAGAATTTCAAAAAAAACGGGCAGCGAACCCGTTAACCCATGAAGCCTTACAAGATGACTCACTGTTGTCAGATTCACCCGTCCGGAATGAATCAGCGAAATCAAATCAATGAAGTCTTTTTCTCCTTTCGCGCTTCTTGCCCGCTTCGAGAGAACGTATAGCTTGAGAGTTGTCAGGTAATCAGGGTCTAAAAGTGTAAATCCTTCTAGCGCCAGCGTTTCTTTTTGAAGAATCGAAACATCGATGCCCAGTGTGGAATAATGAGGAAGGTAGATGTCGATTTGTACTTCTTCGCGGATAGCCTCATATTTTTTTAGGCGCTCGTTTTTGACCAGTCGATAATGCTTCTCCAAAACCGGCAATTGCTCGAAGTTGATGATGATATCAATATCTTTTGACTTGAGTGAACGGGTATAGAGATATACTGCCCAACCTCCGATTAAAACAAAGTTACTCAGGTGGCGCAGCCTCCCGAGCTCTTCCCAGCTTTTTTGAGTGACTAAATCATGATAATAAGACATTCAGTTTTTCCTCCAGAGCTTGCGTAAAGTCGTGCGCATACCAATCAGAAAGATTCCAAATATCCACAAATGTTTGGATGATTGTTGTATCCGGTCCGTAACGTAGCATTTCATCCGGCATTTTTAAGGCAAAAATATTTGCCGGCAGGTTTTTTCGTAGTGGCTGCGGGAAACGTTTTTTAAAAATCGGAATATTACCGGGCGTCACATAGAAGTACACTTTGTCATAATCTGCCGGCGGTTCCTTCAAAATTCGTTTTGCTGCGGTGTAAGCAGCATAGACGCTGTTTGGAATGGCCAAGCCTTCCCGCTCACCCACGGGCACATTCAAGAACGTGGCATAAAGAATATCGCGGGAAAGACCGCGCACGCTGGCCCAGTAATAGAGCATCTTCCGCCAATCTTGGAGCACGAAAAATTTACTGGTTTTCCGGATGGCTCCTAGCTCGACGGGTACTTGCAATGCGTGATGGACCGTGCTTAGGGAATAATGAAAACGGTTCGCCATTTCTTGCTGGGTGTGCTGGTAGCGTTTCTCGGTAATAGCACAATATAGAAGAT
>JACQQR010000138.1 GCA_016206875.1 Candidatus Omnitrophota bacterium | reverse complement strand
TCGCCAAGGCGCTGTGCACGATCTGATTCATGATCCCTATTATCTCCAGGCTTAAAATTTTTCTTCAATTCATACAAATCTACGTGCACGTCCTTCTCCTTCCCGGTCAACCAAACTGCCGTGGTTTTGCTAATGCCGCTTCGAAAACCCCACAATGCGACTTTGTTAGGCATAGAAAGACCAAAATGTGGACGGTCAGCTACTGCTGTTTCTCCCAACGAATTTGCATGTAACGTGGAAAGCGTAAGAGTCGGCGCTATGTTTCCGTCGAGCGGAATGTGAATGGAAAAGCGGTTGCCCTTTTCATTGGCAGGGTTTTCGGCAAAAAGAATTTGAAGCACTTCGCGGTGCGGCGCAAGGCCGCCGGAGACTTCGACTGCTTGGGGGTGTAAACCGGCCAGGTTTTCGAATATGCCTTCTTGCAACGCGCGGCGGAGATTTTGCTCCAGAGCGGCTATAAAGGCCTCCGGATTTCCCCGAAAACCCGGAGAATCTGCGATGTGACGGCCGGAGCGCAGCAGTGTGCGGGTAATCATTTTTCCCAACGGCGGATGAGCCTGCCCCAAATCAAATGAAGACGGGGCGGCCAGCATTTTTGTGATCAACGTATCCGGAAGAATTTCTTTTTTACCGAGCATCACTTCCAGATATTTGCTTTCGCCGGCCTCTTTCACTTCAGGACGCACGGAGATGCAAGATATGCCGTGGCGGCGCGCCCAAGCGCGAATACCTTCGGAATGAAATCCACCGGCCACCAGCACGCCGGCAGAGATTTGATTCTGTTTCATAACCCGAATCGTATTGGACAAAAGCGCTTCTTCACGTTCATAGGCCGTTTGATAAAATTGGAGCGCCCTGCGAAATGATGTTGCGGAAATCGGCGCCAATTCAACCTTCAATCCGTATTCCCTCGCCAAAGCGGCGATACGACGCCTTAAATACACAGGATGGACGGCAGTGCGGCTCGCCAAAATTTCTTTCCATTCTGAGCGCGTAATAGAGAAAGAAAACAAATTCCCAAGGTGGCCGAAAGCTTTTTCAATCTCAAATAACTCGCGCTCCGGGCGGGTTTCCAGAAGCCGCCTGAGCGTGCGCTCTTCCAAACGCACGAGTGCTTCATGAACTTGGATGGCGTTACATTCCCGGTTGTTATTCTGAGCGAATGGGTGAGCACAACCGGATAGGCCGGCGAGTACTTGGGCATATTCCATTACATTCATTTTGCCGGCCATATAACTGCGCTCTGCGGTTTTCCAGATTTTTAAATCACCCAAATAGATTTTGTTTCCCAATTGTATGATAGTTTTTTCCCACTCGCCGGAGCGCTTTGTGATTGGACCGGCGGCTTTGTGCATCGCGCGAAACAGCTCAAGATTTTTTTCGTACAATCGGCGGTTTTCTACGCCGGTGAGCCGCACATTCGCATCCGTTTCCATGGCAAAAACTTCAGCGCCTGAAAGCCGCCCTTCACCCATCCAATATTCAGCGGCACGCCGGTTCATTGGGCGATCGGGAAAGATATTGAGCCAGGAGGCCTCAAGCGGTCCCGAAGCGCCTTCTATAAATACATGGCGTACACCAATCGACCGGGTCAGGTAATGTAAAATTTCTCGGATTTTTTGTTGGGTGGGAAGCTGTGCGTGCGCGTCTTCTATATGAATGAGAACCGGCGATTGAAGTTTGGAAGAGGGAAGCTGTGCTCGGGTAATGGTTCCTAAGTTGGAAGGAAGCTCAATGGAAAGCCGCGGGCAAACCGTTTGGCTCCACCCGGAAGTAGCGCCGGAGGAGCTTTGAAGAAAAACGAGTACGAGAACGGCAAGGCGTTGAAACAAATTCCCTTTCATCACGCATGGTTTCCTTTCGACCACCTATCCCGCCCGGAGAAGCTGGGGGTGGAATTATAACCCAGCCGATAGCGGATAGTCGATAGTTAATAACTGAACCTTTGCAAAATGCATTCTCTCCTTAATGTTGTCACCCCCGCGAAAGCGGGGGTCCAGCGACTTTGCCTTTGGCGTAATGAAAAAGTCACTGGATTCCCGCTTT
>JACQQR010000137.1 GCA_016206875.1 Candidatus Omnitrophota bacterium | reverse complement strand
TCCCCGGCCAGGACTCGAACCTGGGACAATCGCGATAACAGCGCGCTGCTCTACCAACTGAGCTACCGGGGAATTAATTTTTTTAAATATTCTCTGCCTATACCACTTTTTAAATATTTCTCTCTTGTCCGAGCGGTTTTTCGATCGGCACAGTTTTCTACATAAATTACTTCAAAAGGCCTGCGGTGTTTTGTAGATTTTGAGTATCCAGAATTATGCTCTAACAATCTTCGATTTACGTCTTCGGAAAGACCAATGTAGAGATAACCGTCTTTTTTACTCACTAATGCGTATACCTTCATCACGTTAACCCAACTGAGCCTGCCTGCCGGCAGGCAGGCTACCGGGGAATATTGATGAGAAAAATGTCTGGAAAGTATACCGGATGGGATTGGGTCGGCGCTAGTGAAAATTTGGGAGAAACAATACCAAAGTCGCTGTGCCGTTTGACAATAGGTTGCGCCTATTTTTTATCCTGACACGGTACCTAGCCTATGCGAATAATGTAATGATACGCGGGACAAACAGAATTAGGGTGACGGCGATGGCGGCTAGGTTGGCCATGAAGACACCGGCGGCGGCGATGTCTTTGGTGGTTTTGATGCCGTTGTGTTCATAGGGATAAGCCATATCCAAAATATTTTCTACGGCTGTGTTCAAGAATTCTGCGGAAAAAATCAGGGCCGTGCTCACAATCAAAACCATCCACTCCCCGTGCTTCAGGCCAAAAAATATTCCGGCAGCGATGACAATCAAGGCGCACAAAAGTTCTGTTCGGAAACTGAATTCATTTCTGAATACCGAACACACCCCGCTCCAGGCAAAGCCAAGTTTTTTATTGAGATTCTGGCACTTGTATTTCATGGCCTCTCCTCACCTCCTGTTTCATTTCCTGCCGCCCTTCAAAAGCGCGCGCCAGCGTGGCCTGGTCGGCAAATTCAATCGGATGTCCCACGGGAATGCCGCGGGCGATGCGTGTGATGCGCACTTGCGCTCGCGCGGCCAACATGGCCGCAATATACTGCGAGGTGGCCTCGCCTTCCGAGCGCGCGCTGGTGGCCAAAATCAATTCGCGAAGTCCCTCGCGCTCCACGCGGTCGAACAGTTCGCGCACGCGAATATCCTCAGGCCCAATGCCGTCCTGCGGCGAAAGGTGGCCCACAAGCACGTGGTACAGCCCGCGGTAGATGCCTGATTTTTCAAACGCGGCCACATCTTTCGGGTCTTCCACCACCAAAATTTTGTGCGCTTCGCGCGACTCATCCAGACATATATGACACAGCTTCGATTCGCTCAAATTAAAACAGCGCTCGCAAAAAAACGTATGCTCTTTGACACGCAAAATCAATTCAGCCATTCTCCGCGCCTCGCCAGGCTCGGATTTTAAGAGATAAAACACCATGCGCTCGGCCGTGCGCGGGCCAATACCCGGAAAACGCGCAAACGCTTGAATTAAATAATTTATGGAGGCCGAATAACCCTTCATGAACGCTCCCTATGAAAGAGGCAGCACATATCGTGCCACACAATTAAATCAGTCTTTACGCAAGATACGGCCTTCAAACAAGTTCATGGCCTCAGTGATGATATCCGGCACTTTTTCTTCAGCGTTCCTGTCACGGACTGCCGGGTCTATACCGGAAGCCGCCGTGCCATAAGTAGAATACGCTCTTCCAAGCACGACAAATTTGAGCGCTGATGTGATGCCTGTTTTCTCTATAACTGCGCGGCGCACCAGCTCGGCATTTTCTAATTTTTCAAATACTTCTTTGTGAAATCGAAGATGCTCCGGAAACCCAATCACAAGCTCTTTTCCGTCGCCGGCCACCGGCTCGGCCTCGGCCAGGAAATTACCCGCTGATATTTTGACTGCCTTCACCGCTTCCACAATTTCCGGCCATTGAGTCCGAAAGTCGGCAATGTCGAAAGCGGCTGTGGCTCGAAGCGAAACTGAGCCGGCGGATTTTGGAGGCGTAATGACTGACGGCTCGGAAGATGCTTTGGGATTCGAAAAGTTTTTTTGCGGCTGCGCTTGAGATTTTTGTTCGGCAGGCTCAGGATTTACTGGGACCGGAAAGGATTTATCGTTTTTTTTTAAGTCTCTTAATTCACTCACGAGCGCCGAGATCGATTCTACCGACTCGCGGCTGGCCAATTCCAAAAGCGCCACCTCCACCAAAATTCGCGGGTTGGCCGAACGGCGCACTTTCCAAGCCAGCTCTTGAAGCGCTTCTAAAATCATGAATAAATCGTTTTTGGAAAACCGGCCTTTCAGTTTTCGAAGCGCCTCTTCGCTTTCCTCACTCATCTCCAACAATTTTCCGGGTTGTTCCATCACTTCGGAAAGTAACAGTGCGCGAAAGGTTTCCAAAAGCCCTGTTACAAAAAATGCCGCGTCTTCCCCACGCGCAAGCAAATCTTCCAAAAGCTCTAATACGCGCTTCGCCTCGTGCTTGCTGATAGCCTCCACGAAGGAAAAAAGCGCCGAGTGAGGCGGAATACCCAGCGAACGCTCCACATCTTCTTTTTTAAGCTCGCGGCCCGAGAAACTGATCATTTGCTCAAACAAACTTTCGGCGTCGCGAAGACTGCCCTCGGCCTGACGTGCCATGACAAAGAGCGCCTCGCGCTCGGCCTTCACACCTTCCTTTTTTGACACAGCCTCGAGCGTGGCCACAATGGCCCCGGTGGGAATACGGCGAAACTGAAAACGCTGGCAGCGTGAGAGAATGGTGAGCGGCACTTTATGTGCTTCGGTGGTGGCAAAAATAAATTTCACGTGGGCGGGCGGCTCTTCCAAAGTTTTCAACAGTGCGTTAAACGCCTCACCGGTGAGCATATGAACTTCATCAATGATGATAATTTTATATAGGCCCGACATGGGTTTGAATTTCACGGTGTCGCGCAAATTGCGGATTTCATCAATGCCGCGGTTTGAAGCGCCGTCGATCTCCAACACATCCAGGCTATTTCCAACCGTGATTTCCTGGCAGCTCAGACATTTTCCGCACGGATCTTCGCCGGGCTTGATGTTCTGGCAATTGATCATTTTAGCCAAGATGCGCGCGGCAGAGGTTTTTCCCACGCCGCGGGTCCCGGAAAAAAGAAAACTTTGCGCCACGCGCCCCTGCGTCAGTGCATTGCGCAGAGTAATGGAAACGTGTTCTTGACCCACCAAATCGTTGAGTGTTTGCGGTCTATATTTGCGGGCAAATACAAGATAGGACATTCGGGTTTCTCCGGGTGACGCGATCATTATAACAGGCGATGGCAGGAGTGACAGCTGTCTTGAACAAATTTTTTAGTACCGCAAAACATTTGATTTTATGGGTACGCGGTACTGTGCAGATTGAAATGGGCTACGCCCAAAATCAATTGTCACGCTGCATTAGTCTTTTGAGACGCCAATGACATTTAAAACAAGATCCAGCTGATCTAGGGAAAAGTAGCGGATTTCCAAGCGGCCTTTGCCTTTATGATCGAAGATGCGCACTTGTGTGCCCAGGCGTTTTTCGAGTTTCCCTTCCAAATCCAAAATCTGCCCGTCAAGCCGGCGGAGTTTTTTAGCGCGGCGTTTACCCCCTGAATTTTTTTGCACAATGTCTTCTACTTGCCGCACCGACAAACCTTCTTGCGCAATGCGTGTGGCCAAACTTTTTTGCAACGCCTCGGTGGGAAGGCCTAGAATCGCCCGGGCATGGCCTTCGGAGAGCATACCGGTCAGCACAAGTTCCCTAATTTCATCCGGCAATCGAAGAAGCCGTAAGGCATTGGCTACTGTGGAGCGGTCTTTGCCCACGCGTTTGGCAATTTCTTCCTGCGACATCCCGCGCTCTTCCACCAGCCTCAAAAAAGCCCGTGCTTCTTCCAGAGGATTTAAATCTTCGCGTTGAATGTTTTCGATAAGCGCCACTTCTAGAAGGGCTTCATCGGCAATATCCTTTACGATAACGGGAAC
This sequence comes from Candidatus Omnitrophota bacterium, assembly GCA_016206875.1. GTDB lineage: Bacteria > Omnitrophota > Omnitrophia > Omnitrophales > JACROU01 > JACQQR01. The sequence continues at coordinate 6,981 of JACQQR010000137.1, read as the reverse complement.
GGAAGCCAGCCCCAAACGCTGTGCTGCGCGGAAACGGCGCTCGCCGCAAATGAGTTCGTATTGATCCCCTTTTTTCTTCACAACTAAAGGCTGCACAATGCCGCGTTCCCGAATGGAATTGGCTAATTCTTCAATGCGCAAATCATTGAACTCAGTGCGCGGTTGATCGGGATTGGGAAGAATCTTATGGATATCCACTTCGAACACTCCGCCGGCGCTCGTAGCGGCGGCTTCTTTTTTTTGTTGAAGCGTGTTTACGTACGTATCCGGGATCAGAGCGCCTAACCCTTTTCCTAAACCTCGGAACATTTTTTTTTCGTTTTGGTGAGACTCATTCATGGTTTGCTCCTCCAATTTCAGAAACAACTTGTTGAACTGTTTCGCCTTGCGGTTGATTTTTAATTTCTTGTTTTTTGAGCCCAAATCGCGTCAACATTTCTTCGGCCAGGGCTTGGTAGGCTTTGGTACCTTTCCCGTGCGGATCATACAGAAGTGCGGGTTTCCCGAAACTGGGTGCTTCGCTCAACCGAATGGAGCGAGGAATATTAGTTTGGAATACTTTGTCGCCAAAAAATTTCTTCACTTCACCAATGACCTGTTCTGCAAGCTTTGTTCTCAGATCAGCCATGGTAAGCACAATGCCCCCAATTTCTAGCGAGGGATTTAATTTGGCGCGGATTAACTCATAAGTTTGCACAAGCTGACCTAAACCTTCTAGTGCATAATACTCACACTGCAAATGAACTATTAACTTTGTAGAAGCACATAACCCATTTATAGTCAATAAATTAAGTGATGGTGGACAATCAATAATAATACAATCAAACTCTGAGCATAGCTGCGCAATAGCTTCACGAAGCAAGAATTCTCTATTAGAAGTATCGATTAGTTCTATTTCCGCCCCCGTAAGTTCTGCTTTGGCCGGAAGAATGGATAGGTTTTCCAAACAACTGCTATGAATTACTTCGCGGGCGGATTTTGATCCGGTGAGTACATGATAAATTGTGGCTTCAAGCGATGACTTTTCTACTCCAACTCCACTTGTAGCATTGGCTTGTGGATCAATATCGATCAATAATGTTTTCAGGTTATGGCTTGCAAACGATGAGGCTATGTTGACGGCCGTTGTGGTTTTACCAACGCCGCCTTTTTGATTGCAAAAAGAGAGAATTTCAGCCATAGCAAAATCTCCTGGGATTTTGGATTATATCGGCCAAAAATTTGAATTGTTGAGAAATTATAATGATAAATTTTCTAATAGAAAGCATATTGTTTCACGTGGAACAGATTTTAGAAATACACAGTTTTTCCACAGCCTGTGGTTAAATTGTTAATTTGAGTTCTGCAGATTTTAGATTTTATGATTCCCCTCTGGAGAGGGGAATTAAAAACTTGTGGCATCCAAATCTAAAATCTGCAGAACTCAAGTTATTAAAAACCTGTTTCACGTGGAACTTTTGAGTAGATTCACCAAAAGGACGGAAACATCCCCAAAAGTGATCCCTGGAATTCTGGCGGCTTGGCCCACGGAAGAAGGTCGAATTTTATGAAATTTTTCTGAAGCCTCTCGACTCAAGCCAGTTAGGGATTGAAAATCAAAATGATCAGGAATCGGCTTGGCTTCTAGTTTGCGGAATTTTTCTACATCTTGTAGCTGTCTCTGTATATAGCCCTCATATTTAATAGTTAATTCCACTTGTCTAAGTACATTCGGATGTTCTGTGGAAAATTCCTTCGAAGCGCCAGGCAGCTGAGAAAGGCTCATTTCTGGGCGGCGAAGCAGCTTTTCTAATGAAGTGTTTTGATGGCGCTTATTCCTAAGTTGATCAATCAAACTGTCTATTTTAAGGCGCCGCTCATGAAGCACTTCAAAAGTTTCGTTGGGGATCAGGCCAAAGGCATGCCCATATTTCATAAGACGCTCATCTGCATTATCCTGACGAAGCAATAAACGAAATTCAGCGCGCGAAGTAAACATTCGATAAGGTTCATTGGTTCCCCTCGTCACGAGGTCGTCAATGAGAACTCCGATGTAGGCCTCGGAGCGGCTCAAAATAAATGGCGGTTCATTTTTAAGTTTTCGAATAACATTTAAACCGGCCATCAATCCCTGGGCAGCCGCCTCCTCATACCCGGAAGTTCCGTTGATTTGCCCGGCTAAAAATAAATTCTCAACTACTTTTGTTTCCAAGTTCAACTTGAGCTGAGTAGGCGGCGCGTAATCATATTCAATGGCGTATGCCAGGCGCACAAGCTCCGCATTTTCTAAACCACTCATTGATCTAACTACTTGATATTGAACATCTTCAGGCAAACTCATGGAGAGGCCATTTACATAAATTTCATCAGTTTCTGTGCCTTCCGGCTCCAAGTAAATTTGATGCCGGTTTTTGTCGGCAAATTTCACAACCTTATCCTCAATGCTTGGGCAATAGCGCGGGCCAATGCCTTCAATGCGTCCGGCGTAAAGCGGCGACCTATGCAAATTTTTGCGAATGATTTCGTGGGTGTTTTCGTTAGTGTATGTAAGCCAGCACGGAAGATTTGGATTTTTCAGCTCACGAGTACGGAAGGAAAATGGTTCAGGATTTTCATCGCCCGGAGCCAATTCAAGTACATCGTAATGAATGGAGTTTGCCCGAAGACGAGGAGGTGTGCCCGTTTTAAAACGCTCGAGCTCAAGGCCAATCGCTCGAAGACTATCTGAAAGTTTTTCACAAGGCGCTTCGCCGCCACGGCCCCCCGGAAAATTTACATCTCCGATATGTATCAAGCCTTTCATAAAGGTGCCGGAAGAAACCACGACCGTTTTAGCGTAACACATTTCAGAACAATCAGTTAGAACTCCATAAACTTTGCCTGATTGAAGCAAAATTTCTTCGGCTAACGCTTGCTTCAGTGTGATATTGGGCTCGGCTTCTACAACACGCCTCATCATTAAAGAATATTGTTTTTTATCAGATTGCGCGCGCGGGGCCCACACGGCCGGGCCTTTAGATTTATTGAGCATACGAAATTGCAGGGCGGTCTGGTCTGTTGTAATAGCCATTTGCCCGCCCAGGGCGTCGATTTCACGCACCATATGCCCTTTGGCGAGTCCGCCAATGGCTGGATTGCAGGACATTTTGCCGATAGTGTTTATATCTGCGGTAAGGAGGAGCGTTTGATATCCGGCGCGCGCAATAGCCAACGCGGCTTCTATGCCGGCATGTCCGGCACCAATCACGATGGAATCATAGATTTGTGTGTTCATGGAAGAAGCGGATTCTAACAAGTGAATTTCGCATTTGCAAGAACTGGAACTTCGGTGGGTGCATGACCGTGGCTGCAAGTTATGCTAGGTGAAATAGTGACTGTCACTTTAGTGACTGTCACTATTTCACTACAAAGGTGACAGTCACTAAAGTGACAGTCTACCGGGATGAGTCCGTCGGGGGAAAATTCCCCGATGGCTCAAATTACTCCGTATCCGGATGCAAGTGGAAGGGAATTCGTTTGATGACGAGCTGGTGGAAGATGGTGAGGAAATTGCTGAGCGTCCAGTACAGCACAAGGCCGGAAGGAAGATTGTAAAAAAGCACCCCAAAAATAATGGGCATAAACATCATGATTTTTTCTTGGTTTGGATCCGCGCTCGTAGAAGGCGTGAGTTTTTGCTGCCAAATCATCGAGCCAATCATGATTAAAGGCAGAACATTGATGCCATTGCCCAAAAAGGGAATGCTGAAGGGTAAAGTAAAGAGCCTATCCGGCGCGGAAAGGTCGTGAATCCAGCCCACAAAGGGGGCCCCGCGAAGCTCCACAGCTTGTGAAAGCACCTGATATAGCGCAATAAAAATCGGCATTTGCAACGCCATGGGCAGACAGCCCATCAGAGGATTTACTTTGTTCTTTTTGTACAATTTCATAACTTCCATCTGCGCTTTTTGCGGATCTTTTTTGAACGAGGCCTGAAGTGCCTTGATTTTCGGCTGAAGCGCCTGCATGCGGCGCATGGATTCAAAACTGATGTGCGTCAAAGGGGTAAACAGAATTTTGATAATGACTGTTAACAGAATGATGGCTACGCCGTAGTTAGGCAACCACTGATAGCACCAGTTCATGAGTATCAGCATGCCTACCTTGAGCGAACCAAACCAGCCTTTGCTCAGAATTTTTTGAAATCCCAAATCATACAATTTCAAATCACTGTATTGATTGGGTCCCGCATACACCAGATATTCGTGCACCACTTGTCCGCGCGAGAGAATCTCAAAAGGGCGCGTGCGCAGCACCGATTCCAACGTATCAGGAGCTAACTGCCTGGCGCGCACTTCATCCATCGCAATCGTGCTATCCGGAGCTATAATGATGGAGAAATATTTCCGGCTCATCGCCAGCCATTCAAATTTTCCGTCGTAAATAAACGGCTCTTTTTTAAGTTTGTCCGCTTTCTTCGAATGAATTTTCTCCGGGGTATCCAAATTCAATTCAACGAAACTATGGTCATATCCGGTTTCCGTAAAATAAAGCTGCGAACTTAATTCATAATAGGCGGCTATGGCATCCTCCGTCAGATTGGTCAGTGTCACAACAAAACGAAAAGCATTTTTTGAGGCGGAAAAATCAAAGCGCTTTTCTATCTTTATTTTCGAATCCAGCACGGCCTCAAAAACAATATTGTCTCGAGGCGATGCAAAAATTTCTTTTTGTTGATAGACCCCGGAAGAGGAGGCGCTCTCAAATCCTTTAAGCCATAATTGAAAAGCCCCCGGGCCGTCCGTGGCATTGACGAGGATACTGCTTTGTTCCTCGCCGCTTTTTTCAAAAGCCAATAAATCTAAATACTGAACCAATGCGCCCTGGGGAGAAAATTTTAATTCATAACGGCTTGTTTGAATGCGCTTTGTGTCGGTTGTATAGCGGGGCGCGCGAAGTTCCGGCTCCCGGGCTCCGGAAAGGGCTGGTGGGAGCATCGCCGATTCTCTAGGTTGCCCCATTTTTTCTACGGACTCATGAGGCGGTGTGTTTTGCTCAACGGGAGGAAGGTTTGCCCATTGCGGGAAAAATTTTTTCAGGGCATACGGATACACGGCAATAATGAGAAAACTAAGCCCTAAAGCAAGAATCAGGCGCTGCTCTGTTTTCATGAATTTTCCCTGGTGTCGGGTAACACCGGATCATAGCCGCCGGCGAAAAAAGGGTTGCAACGTAGAATACGCAAGATAGATTGAAAAATACCCAGGGAAACACCGCGTTTTTGAATGGATTCAAAGGCGTAGTGAGAACAGCTGGGATAATAACGGCAATGCGAGCCCAAATAAGGGGAGAAAGCCACTTGGTACATGCGAATAAAGAGCAAAATAAGCGATTTCATTTCAACAATCCGGATTTAGCAAATAAAAAGCGCAACATGTTTTTTACTACCTCAAAATCAATATATTCCGGCAAGTAACGTAATTGAACCACCAGGTCATAGCCCGTTTCCAAGCCGGGTTTTGCTTGCCGGAATGCCTCCCGCACCCAACGTTTGATTTTGTTTCGCGCCGAAGCCTTATGGAGTATCCGTTTTGGCACAACAATGCCGAGCCGTAGGTGATTCGATGGAGAACCTGGAAGATGTTTTTGATAGGAAAGACTCAAAAAATCATTTTGAAGCTTTTTGCCGCCCCTAAGCACGCGGAGAAACTCCGCATTTTTCTTGAGTCGTTCTTTCCGACGAAACCCAAACTTCTTCACTCGCAGGTTACTTACCCGAGATAGTTGCAATCAATCGCTTGCGGCCCTTTTGCCGGCGGCGCTTGAGTATCTTTTGCCCGCCGCGAGTCCGCATTCTTTTTAAAAATCCGTGTTTTTTTGTCCGTTTCTTTCTGGAAGGCTGCCAGGTACGTTTGCTCATAGTCCCCTCATTATATTCAAAATCATTTGAAGAGCCAGGGTAAAATCTGTAAAATTTTCCGCTTCATTCTTGGTAATCGTTTAATATTCCTTAAAACAGGCGCGCATCATAGCACACCCTTTAAGGATTTTCGTACGAAATCTCAACGAAATCTCAACGGGGGTTTGAAATAGGCGCTGCGTTGTAAGGAAACAAAAAAGGAGAAAGCCCATGAAAAAATGGATAGTAACTTTAGTTGTGTTGTTCGCAGTGTCTAGCACCCAAGGCGCTTGGGCACAAGAAGCAGCACCGGCCACTAACATGGTTTGCCCGGTCAGCGGAGAAAAAGGGATGGCAGGCAAGGAAAGTTATGTGGAGCACAAGGGGAAACAATATATGCTGTGCTGCAAAATGTGTGAAAAGGATTTTCTCAAAGATCCGGACACTTATGCCGCCAAAGCAGATGCCGGTTTGCAAGTAGAGGGAGAAGCTCATCATTCCCACTAATTTTTTATACCATCCGCCGTTAGTGCATTATCCGATTGCTTTGTATACGCTGGAACTGGTTCTGCTTTTATTTTGGTCTGTAAAACCGGACCCAGCTTATTTGCGTTTTGCCCGCTTTGCATTTTTGGCAGGATATTGCCTCATGATTGCTGCCATGTTTGCCGGCTGGCAAGACGCAGGCGGATGGGCGCCTCCGGTGAGAAGGCACGCTTCATCTGCCTTTGTAGTGGCAGGGTGGTACAGCACCCGGCTAGCCCTTTGGCAATGGGGGAAACCCGGCGCCGGGTATTTTAAGGTGCTACAAATTTTGGGAGCTTTCACTGGATGCGCGCTGGTGTTCTTTACCGCGCAGCTAGGCGGGAAATTGGTTTACAAATGAGTCCGTCGGGGAGTTCGTATTTCCCCCGATGGTTTCATCTCGGTACCGCATCACTCTAATTATTGCGGGTACGCGGCACTGTGCCGATTGAGGATGGGCCACGCCTATTTTTTATCCTGACACGGCGCTAGAAATACCTCGACTCCTTCAATACAATCACATCAATCAGGATTCCTGAATCACTCCGGTTTCGTCCACAAAAAATGTTCTTTTTCCGGTGATGTTCACAGTGACAGGC
>JACQQR010000114.1 GCA_016206875.1 Candidatus Omnitrophota bacterium | reverse complement strand
TTTTTCCGCCAAAGGCGGATCCGCCTTTGGCGGAAAGATTCCGGCCTTCGCCGGAATGACACCCACTCTGAATGGTTACCTTTAGAAATAGTGACAGTCACCTTCATGGAAGGTTCAGACTTCGAGAGATACTTCCCCCGTTTTTTTCAAATAACTTCTCAAACGGGTCACTACTTTTGTATGAATCTGGCACACGCGGGATTCAGACACATTGAGCACTTCGCCGATTTCGCGCAGCGTCAAATTTTCATAGTAGTAAAGAACCACGACCAATCGCTCCTTTTCGGGAAGTTCTTTGATAGCCCTGGCAAGCAATTCCTTGACTTCATTTTGATATACATACTGGAACTGATGCGTTCCGAGCGCGTCTTCGATGGTTTGAAGCCGTGTGATGGGCTTATTGCCGTCATCGTTTTGCCAAACTTCATCCAGGGACAAAAAGCTTGTGGAATTCAAATCGCTATAAATCCCGCTGAGCTCGCCTAAACTGATGTTGAGGGCCTTGGCCAATTCGTCGTCGGTGCACAGACGGCCGAATTTATCTTCAAGCTCTTTGCATTTTTTATCAATTTCACGCGCCTTCTTTCTGAGGAGACGCGGCGCCCAATCGAGTTTCCTGAGCTCGTCCATGATAGAACCCCGAACGCGAGATACCGCATACGTTTCAAATTTATTTCCCTGAGTAACGTCATATTTGTCAATGGCGTCGAAGAGCCCCAGGATTCCGTAACTGACCAGGTCGCCGAATTCAATATTTGGCGGAAGGGAGATGGCCACGCGGCCGGCCACATATTTCACCAAATAGAGGTACTTTTTGATGATCTCTTCGCGCATCGCAAGAGATTTGGTTCTTTTATACCTCTGCCATAATTTCAGGTCTTCTTCTTTCATGAACGCCTCCGTGGTTGTATGAATGCTGACAACTATCCTTAGAGCCTATGAAGTCTGTTTTTTTTCGAAAATTTTCTTGATCTGGCTGAGCGTATAATTTTTTTCCTGCAAAATTTTGATTTTCTCCAGGCGCTCAAACACATCTTCGCCGTACAACCGGTGCCCTTTGGGCGTCCGTTTGACTTCCGAAATCAGGCCGGAGACGGTGTAGTTATGGATGGTTTGGCGTGACAGCCTCGTGGCTTCCATAATTTCACCCATTTTGAAATACTTGACCGGCATCACGGTGCTGCCTCCTTTAACTTGCGCCATAACTCCTTGGCCCTTTTATTCCGGGGCTCAAGGCGCATCAAACGCTCCAGCAACCTTCTGGCCGAAGAATAATTTTTAGCTCCTATAAACTGCTCGACTTGACCCAGAAGCATTTCTGTGCGCTTTTGATACTGCTCCTCAATCCACCGATCCTCATCCTTCCAAATTTGCTTCTGATTTTTAATAAAATTTCTTTTTGCGGCGTCAATGCGGCCGGAGGCTTTCCTGTGATCCGGCTCTAACAAAAAAACTTTTTCGTACTCTTCCACCGCAAGGTCGTATAAACCCAGCCCTGCCAGCCGGTCTCCCTCAACGAGAAACCTCCGAATCCATTCTTTTTTCTCATCCCGGCTCATTTGGCCCTGAAGAGAAATCAGTTTTTCTTCACTTGTTTTTTCTTCATCAATCCTTAAGGTTTCAAGAAGCATGGCCTGGCGAAGCAGCATCCGGACGCTTCCGGCGTCTCCCGCCTGCCCGGCTCGCTCGGCCTGGGCGATTTTCAAACGCACTTCTTCGTTAATGGATTGATTGAACGCGCGAACTGCTTTTTCTGCATTCGCTTCAGATAATGTTTCATGATTTCCGAGGGCCATTTCCGGATGCGTCGAAACGGATATGAGAAAGAACAAAAATATCAGATTCCTCTTCATAAGTGTAAAGTACAAAATGTAAATTACATTTTGTAAAGTAACTACAGGGTAAAGAATTTCCCAGGGTGTGTCAAATCTTTTTTTGAAGAATTTTTTTCTAACCGATTTGATTTAGAGCAGATACGCTATTTGTAGTGGTGGTTTAACTCAAACCCACCATTAGTACCGCCTGACATTTAATTTTAGGGGTAGGCGGTATTATACGGAAGGGAGAGGGGCAGCTGAACGCTTACTCAAATGGAACGCTACGTTTTTTTTCCGCCGTTGTTATCTTTATCGGGTTTATCTTTTTCTTGGGTGGGCTTATTTTTTTCCTGAAAACCTTTTAATTTCTCTTCGATTTTGGCTTCATCCACATGAGAAGTTTGAGCGGCGGCTTCGTTTTCTTTTTTAATGGCTTCGTAAATTTCCTTGCGGTGTACGGCAATACTGCGGGGGGCCGTGATGCCCAGCTTCACGTATTCTCCCTTGACTTCGACAATTTTGATTTCTACGTTGTCGCCCACCATGATACTTTCGTTGGTTTTTCTGGATAGCACTAACATGAGAATTTCCGTCCTTGGATCAGAATTTTTTAGGTCTTCAAAGCGGCAGCCTCCTTTAAGAGGCAGCCCCTTTTTATATCTTGACTACCGATTTCTCTAATTGATTACAAAGAATGCTTTGCCTCGACCATGTTTCCAGCGGATACCGCATAGAGTACTCGCCATTTTCAAGTATAACCTGCATGCCAACTTTCTTGCGGAAGTTAATTGCAATAGGACTTTTTAGGTTCACAAAAATATTTTCGTGAGAAACATCCACGGTAATCAAGCTTAAGAAGGTCAAGCCTTTCGAATCTTCTGTTTCTAATACCTTTTTATCCTGCGCAGATAATTCGGGTTGATACGCAGGCGCCACTTGTTGGGGCTCCATCGATAAAAAACAAAGGTCAGGATTGGTGAGTGATTGAAGCCATAAAAATGCATTGCCCCGGTCAATCAACACCCATTCCCGGAAATTTTCAAATCCGATAATTCCTTGAGGAAAAGAAAGGGTTTTTTCAGGGTAAATTTTTACATTTTTGAAACGCGGGGTTGAAATCACAACGGCCATAGAACCTCCTTTAGAATTCGATAAACTCTGAGGCGTCATTATCGACACGGCAAATGGCGGACTTCAATCTATTACTGAATCTTTGTAAAATGCATTCTCTCCTTAATGTTGTCACCCCCGAACGCGCCCGCCTCAGGCGGGTCCGCCGAGGCGGAAAAGCGGGGGTCCAG
>JACQQR010000112.1 GCA_016206875.1 Candidatus Omnitrophota bacterium | reverse complement strand
GGTTTTTTCAGACAATGCTCAAAGTCGCTGGATTCCCGCTTTCGCGGGAATGACAACTATACCTTTCCCAGCAAAGCTTTCATGGTATTTCCAATCTCTGCCGGACTACGTGATATCCGGACTCCGGCGCGCTCCAGCCGGGTAATCTTATCCTGGGCCTTGCCGCTCGCACCCGCAATGATAGCACCTGCATGACCCATGCGCTTGCCCGGAGGAGCCGTGAGCCCTGCGATAAAAGCCACCACGGGTTTCTTGAATTCTCTTTCTATATATTCGGCGGCTTGCTCTTCCGCAGTGCCCCCGATTTCTCCGATCAACACAACGGCTTCAGTACCTTTGTCCTCACGGAATAATTTCAAGCTCTCGACAAAATTCAAGCCGTGCACCGGATCCCCGCCGATGCCGACGCAGGTAGATTGCCCGTAGCCCAACTGCGTGAGCTGCCATACGGCTTCGTAAGTCAGCGTTCCGCTCCGTGAAATCACACCGATGGTTCCGGGCCTATGAATGTAGCCGGGCATAATGCCGATTTTACACTCCCCCGGTGTGATCACGCCCGGGCAATTCGGCCCAATCAAGCAAACTTTTGGAAAATTTTTGAGAAATAATTTGAGCCGGACCATATCCAAGGATGGAATGCCTTCAGTAATAATGACAATTAAGGAAATCCCTGCGTCTGCGGCTTCCATCGCCGCATCCACGGCAAAGGGAGCCGGAACATAAATCACCGTGGCGTTGGCAGAGGTTTCCCCAACCGCTTGTTTCATCGTATCAAAAACGGGAACGCCTTCTACCAACGTGCCGCCTTTGCCGGGAGTCACACCTCCCGCCACCTGCGTGCCATATTCACGCATTTGCTTGGCGTGAAATGTTCCGGCGCTGCCGGTGATTCCTTGCACGATTAACCGAGTATGTTTGCCAACGAGGATGCTCATGATTCCTTATTTGTCACAGCCGAGAATACAGCAGTCCAGTGACTTTAGCATTGTCTGAAAAACCAAGACACTCGATACCCGCTATTCCGCCCCGGCGGACCCGCTGAGGCGCGCGCGGAATGACAGAAGTCTGCTGTCTCCTCCCTCCCAGCTGTCCCACTACTTTTTCCGCCGCATCTTTCAAATCATTCGCCGTAATAATCGCGATGCCTGAATGTTTCAAGATTTCACGCCCCGTTTCCACATTCGTTCCTTCCAGGCGCACCACAAGCGGCACGGAAATTTTAACTTCACGAAGCGCGTCTAAAATACCTTGCGCGATGATGTCGCATTTCATGATACCGCCAAAAATATTCACAAGCACCGCCTGTACTTTTGAATCGCGTAAAATAATTTTAAAGGCCGAAGTGACTTTGCCGGCTGTGGCGCTGCCGCCTACATCTAAAAAGTTAGCCGGCTCCCCGCCGGCCAGTTTGATGAGATCCATTGTGGCCATGGCCAGGCCGGCACCGTTGACCATGCATCCGATATTTCCATCCAGGCCCACATAGCTTAGGCCGTGCTCGGCCGCTTCGAGTTCGCGGGCATCTTCCTGCTTTTCATCGCGCAGGCCTATGAATTCAGGGTGGCGGAAAAGCCCGTTGTCATCAAAGCTGATTTTTGCGTCCAGCAAAACGGCTTTGCCTTCCTTCGTAATCACGAGCGGATTGACTTCCACAAGAGAGCAGTCCATGTCCACGAAAATCCGGACGAGCTTCTCCACAATCTGCGCCAACTCCAAGGCCGTGGCGGCCTCGAAACCCTGCGAAAAAATTAAATCGCGGGCACGAAATGCGGCAAGGCCCGTGGAGGGCTCAAAATGAACGGCGATAATTTTCTCCGGGGATTTTTTAGCCAGCTCTTCAATGTCCATGCCCCCGCTTGCAGAAAAAATAGCGCAAGGCAGCCCTCGCTCGCGGTCGAGCGTGATGGCCAGATACAATTCTTTGGCGATAGGCACTTGCTCGGTCACCAGCACCTGATGCACTTTGATGCTACCGCCCGCCATTTGCGCCGTTTTCAGCTCCATGCCGAGAATGCGTGAGGCGGCGCTCAGGAGTTCCTGCTCGCTTTTTACGAGCGCCACGCCGCCGGCCCTGCCGCGGCCTCCGGCATGCACCTGGGCCTTCACGGCCAGCCAGTAGTGGCCGATTTCTCGCGCCGCCCGCTGAGCCATGGCGGGCGTTTCCGCCACAAACCCCTTCGGCACCGGGAGTGTGTACCTTTCCAAAATTTCCCTGGCTTGATATTCGTGTATTTTCATGGGAGGAAATTTGTCATTCCCGCAAAAGCCTTGCCTACCGGCAGGCAGGCGGGAACGACAAAACATTTTTATGCTTTCAGAAACCGGCCTTGGATATGGGCTTTGGCCAGTTCCGCATATTTTTCTGCCCAATGCTTGTTGTGGGCGATTTCTTCGCGCGTCAAACTCCGCACTTTTTTTGCCGGCCGGCCCAGATAAAGCGAGGCGGGTTCCAATATTTTGCCTTCTGTCACCAAACTGCCGGCGCCGATGATGGTGCCACGGCCCACCACGGCGCGATTCATAATGATAGAGCCCATACCCACCAGCACTTCATCTTCAATAGTGCAGGCGTGGAGAATCACCCTGTGGCCCGCCGTAACATAACTTCCAATCACACAGGGCATGTCATTGTCCACATGGCAGACAGATACATCTTGTATATTCGTGTACTCACCAATGACAATTTTATTGATATCGCCGCGAAGTGCGCACCCCGGCCAAACGCTTGAATAAGCGCCTATTTCCACGCGCCCGCCTACATACGCCAGCGGCGCGATGTAGGCGGTTTTGTGAACAACAGGCTTAAAGATTTCTTTTGGATTCGGGTCTGGCCACATAATCGTACGGCGTACAGCGTACGGCGTACAGCGTATTTGTAACGCCGTACGCTGTACGCCGTACGCTGTACATTATTCCTTTAGCATGCCAAGTAATTTCAATGTAATCTGCTTATTGATTTCCGCAATGGATGTGGTGAGCGGAATGTGGAGCGGGCAAACTTCCACGCAGTTTTGCGCATTGCCGCAATCCTGGGCGCCGCCGGTAATCATCAGCGATTCCAACCTTTCTCGTGCATTGGAACGCCCCGTTGGATTGGCATTAAACAGCCGTACTTGGCTGATCACTGCCGGACCGATAAAGGGAGAATGCGCATTCACCTGCGGACAAGCTTCCAGGCAGCATCCGCAAGTCATGCAGCGAGTGAGCTGATACATTTCTTGCTGCTTTTCCGGCTCAATTCTTGGCCCGGGACCCACATCGTACGTGCCATCGATAGGCACCCAGGCTTTGGCATGCTTGAGCGTTTCAAACATGGAAGAACGGTCCACCACCAAATCACACACCAGCGGAAATTTTTTCATCGGCTCAACCGTGATGGGATCCTCCAGCTTGTCGACCAGCGCGGCGCAGGCCTGGCGTACACGGCCGTTGATAATCATCGTGCAGGAGCCGCACACTTCTTCCAGGCAATTCTGCTCCCATTTCACGGGCGTGGTTTTCATTCCGTCCAGGGTGCGCGGATTTTTCCGGATGTCCATCAGGCAGGTAATGATATTCATGCCCGGCCGGTATTTGAGACTAAAGGTTTCCCAACGAGGCTTCAGTTGAGGCGAGTCCTGCCGCTTAATTTTGAGAGTGATTTTTTCTTTTCGCATTAATACACTCTCGGCTTGGGTTGTATCAAGGATGTATCCACCGCTTCATAGCTGATTTCCGGGCCTTCCGGGGTGTAACGAGCCACAGTGGTTTTCAAAAATTTTTCATCGTCTCGATTCGGAAACTCCGGTTTGTAATGGGACCCGCGGCTTTCATCGCGCAAAAGCGCCCCGCGCGTAATGACGCGCGCCAACACAATCATGTTCCACAAATCGCGCGCAAAGACAAGCGGTTGATTGACCCAAGTGGTCATGTCGCTTAGATTAATATCTTGATAACGTTCTTGGATCTCCAACAACTTTTCTTCTGTTTTTTTCAATTTGTCATTGTAACGCACCACAGTCACATTCTCCGTCATCCATCGTCCCATTTCTTCCCAAAGTGAAAATGGATTTTCTTTTCCGCGGGCGGCGAGCAGATGTTCGTTGATTTCATTTTGGCGTTTTACCTCGAGCTCGCAAACACGCTCACCGCCGGAGACGGGCTCCTCTTTTTCTTTTCCTTTAATATATTCCACCGCGGTTTGTGCGGCGAGCTCCCCGCCGTAGAAACAAGAAAGAAGGCTGTTGGCACCCAGCCGGTTGGCGCCATGATATTGATAATCACATTCCCCGGCCGCCAAAAGCCCGGACACATTCGACATCTGTTTATCGTTCACATACATTCCGCCCATCGTGTAGTGCACGGAGGGAAACACCTTCATGGGAACTTTGCGCGGGTCCTGACCGGCAAACTTTTCATAAATTTCAATCACGCCTAATAATTTTTCTTCCAGCACATGGCGCGCCAGGTGCGATACGTCCAAATACACCACATCTTTTCCATCCACGCCCAGTTTGAGTTCGCGGCATACTTTAAAAATGGCGCGCGTGGCGATATCGCGCGGCACCAAATTGCCGTAATTGGGATACCATTCTTCGAGAAAATACCAGGGCTTACCGTCTTTATACGTCCAAACGCGCCCGCCTTCGCCGCGTATGGATTCGGAGATCAGCCGGTTTTTGTCTTCACCCGGAACGGCCGTGGGATGCACTTGAATGAATTCGCCGTTGGCGTACCACGCGCCTTGCTGAAACACCGCGCCGGCGGCGCTTCCCGTGCAGGCGGTAGAGTTGGTGCTTTGGCCGAAAATCATGCCGCATCCGCCCGTGGCCAAAATCACAGCGCCGGCGCGAAACGCCGCAACTTCCATCCGGGTCAGATTCATCGCGGTAATGCCGCGAATGATTTTTTTATCGTCAAGAATTGCGGAAAGAAATTCCCAGCCTTCGAATTTTCGTACCCGGCCTTCCACTTCATGACGGCGTGTTTGCTCATCCAGGGCGTATAAAAGCTGCTGGCCTGTGGTGGCGCCGGCAAAAGCCGTGCGGTGAAACTTCGTGCCGCCGAAGCGGCGAAAGTCGATAAGACCTTCGGGCGTGCGGTTAAACGGCACGCCCATTCTGTCGAGGAGATACACATAGCCGCTCGCACGCTTGCACATCTCAAGTGCCATAGGCTGATTGGCCAAATAATCGCCGCCATGAATGGTTTCTTGGAAATGAATTTGAGGGCTATCGCCTTCGCCTTTGGTATTGACAGAGGCGTTCATGCCGCCCTGAGCGCAAGCCGAATGGCTGCGTTTTACGGGCACCAACGAAAAAAGATCGACATGGAATCCGGCTTCGGCCAGCTTGATGGTGGCCATTAAACCGGCCAAGCCGCCGCCTATCACAATGACTTTTTTGCTTACTGGAATTTCGGACATAACTTCCTTTGCAGTGGGTAGTCGGTAGTCAGTAGTGGGTAGTCAGTAGTAAAAGCTTTCTACCCACTACCGACTACCCACTACCGACTATCATTTGCTATTGAACCACCGCCCAAATCGTTTGCATGGCCAGCACAAAGAACACGAGCCCCGCCACGGCAAAAATCCATCCGGCAATGCGTTGAGATTTAGGCCCAAGAGTAATTCCCCAAGTGATGCAAAACAGCCAAAGGCCATTGGCAAAGTGAAACATCGTGCCGGCCAGCCCCACAGAATAAAACGCAAAATTCCATGGGTTGGCGAGCGCCTTTGAAACGGCTTCGTAGCTGACTTCAAATCCATAAATGTCGCTGGCAATACGGAATTCCCACACATGATAAGCGATAAACACAAGGGCAATAATGCCGGATACGCGCTGAAGCACATACATCCAATTGCGCAAATAGCTGTAACTAGCCGTATTGGCTGAGCCGGTGAGCGTAATATAAATTCCGTAAACGGAGTGATAGGCCAGGGGGAATCCAATCAATAAAATTTCCAGCGGGACCAGAAAAGGAAGGCTGCGAAGAGCTTGAATGACACTGTTATAGGCCTCGGGCCCTTTCAAAATGAATGAGTTGGCAATCATATGCTCAACCAAAAATGCAGAAACGGGAATCACGCCGAGAAGTGAATGAAGGCGGCGAAGGTAAAAATGGGCAACATCAGGATTTTTTTGTAATTGATTAGGCATAAATGTTTTTTATTCCCCTCTCACCCGCCGAGACGGAGGGGGGGGAATATTTAAAGCTTCCCCGCCAATTCCTTCACATGCTCGGCCGATTTGCGCAGCGCGGCAAGATCGGCCGGAGCGAGCTTTAATTCGATAATCGCCGCAACACCGGATCGATTCAGACGCACCGGCACGCCGCAAAATAAATCTTTGATGCCGTACGGTCCGTTCACATAAGCGCAGCACGGAAGCACGCGGCCCGAATCATGAAGAATGGCCTCCACCATAGCCGCCGCCGAAGAGGAAGGCGCGTAAAAGGCGCTGCCTGTTTTCAACAGATTGACGATTTCAATACCGCCGTCACGAGTTCTTTGATTGATGGCCTGAATTTTTTCTCCGGATAAAAGCTGCGTGATAGGAATTCCATTCACCGTGGAGTAATCAGCCACCGGCACCATGGAATCGCCGTGCCCGCCGAGTACCATAGCCCGCACATCTTTCACCGATACACCAAGCTCTGTGGCGATAAAAGCTGCGTAACGCGCTGAATCGAGCACGCCGGCCATGCCTATCACCCGCTCGGGAGGAAATCCGGAAAGCTTTTTGGCCAGATGCGTCATCACATCCAAAGGGTTGCTCACGACCACTACAATCGCTTTTGGCGAGCGCTTCGCCGCTTCACGCACTACACCGCCCACAATCTCCGCATTTTTTGCGATTAAATCATCGCGGCTCATACCGGGCTTGCGCGCTAGACCAGCTGTGATCACCACAATGTCAGAATGTTCCGTAAGCGCATAATCATTACTGCCAATAATCCGCGCGTCAAAGCCTTCGATGGGTGCTGACTCCATCATGTCCAGCGCCTTGCCTTGCGGCAGGCCTTCGACCACGTCCACGAGCACCACATCGGCCAAATCTTTTTCTACAATGCGCTGGGCAACGCCCGCGCCCACAAAACCCGCGCCCACCACGGTGACTTTGGGGCGGTGCTGGCTGATATCTTTAGTGAGTTTTAGCATTTCTATTTTCCTTTAGCCCTTCACACCAAATTTGTCATTCCCGCGAAAGCGGGAATCCAGCGACTTGGTTTTCCAGACAATGCTAAAGTCTTGGATTCCCGCTTTCGCGGGAATGACAAAGCCTTTTGATAATCGCCTGCCCCATCTCTTGGGTGCCTACGGCACTCGGGTCATTGCGATCCGGTTTCAGATCGTAGGTAACCTGGCGGCCTTCACGAATGACATCCGCCACAGCCCGTTCCAAGCGGCGCGCGGCGTCTTCTTCACCCAAGTATTGAAGCATGAGCATACCGGAAAGAATCATGGCCGTAGGATTTACTTTATTGAGCCCCTTATATTTCGGTGATGAGCCGTGTGTGGCCTCAAACAGCGCCCCATTTTCCCCAATGTTGGCGCCCGGCGCCACGCCCAAACCGCCAATCAAGCCGGCACATAAATCTGACAGAATATCACCGTACAAATTGGGCAGCACCAGCACATCATAGTATTCGGGACGCTGTACAAGTTGCATGCACATATTGTCAACGATGCGGTCTTCAAATTCAATATCAGGATATTTTTTCGCAACTTCGCGGGAAACTTCGAGGAAAAGGCCATCGGTGAATTTCATAATATTGGCTTTATGCACTGCGGTGACCTTTTTGCGCTTATGCTTCCTGGCATACTCAAACGCGTAGCGGACAATTCGCTCGGTGCCAAAAACTGAAATGGGTTTAATGCTGATGCCGGAATCCGGCCGGATTTTTTTTCCGGAATAAAGCCTGCCGATTTCTTCAATCAATGCCAAGGCTTCTTGGGTTCCCTTTTGAAATTCGATGCCGGCATATAAATCTTCCGTGTTTTCGCGGACAATCACCAAGTCGATATTTTGATAGCGCGAGCGAACGCCTTCATAGCTTTTGCAAGGCCGCACACAGGCGTACAAATCAAACTCTTTACGGAGGGCTACGTTGACGGAACGAAACCCTGTTCCCACGGGCGTAGTAATCGGCGCCTTGAGCGCAATTTTATTTTTGTGAATAGAAGCTAAAACAGCTTCCGGAAGCGGCGTGCCGGAGCGCTGCATCACATCGATACCCGCTTCCTGAATATCCCAGTTGATTTGGACGCCGGTAGCGTCGATACAATCTTTTGTGATCGCGGCAAGTTCAGGACCGGTGCCGTCGCCGGTGATGAGGGTAATGTTATAGGACATGGGTGGCTTCCCAGAATGACAAAATTACAAACAAATGTTACAGTAGGGATTTAAACTTCGAATAATATCAAAATACATCAGGTGATTCAATGCCAAGTTCCCGTACTTGTTCCCTGGAAAAAATGGGACACACTTTGACGAAGGCCCTGCAGGCGGCCGGCGCCCTCTTACGCAAAAATATCTCCGCCCCTAAATTCATTCGGCCGAAAGGCGCCGTTGACATCGTCACCCGGGTAGATCATGCCTGTGAAAAATTAATTATCGCCCTCATTCAAAAAAATTTTCCCAAACACGCAATCCTGGCCGAAGAATCCGGAGCCCGTGAAGGCGCCGAGTACACGTGGGTGATCGACCCCTTAGACGGAACGATTAATTTTGCTCACTCATTGCCCATGTCCACCGTCTCGATTGCCGTAGAACAAGAGGGAAAAATTATTTTGGGCGGGGTTTTTGATCCATTCCGCGAAGAGCTTTTTTTCGCAAGAAAAGGCCGAGGGGCCGCATTGAATGGGAAGAAAATCCGGGTTTCCCAAATACGCGATTTAGATAAAGCGCTGCTTTGCACCGGCTTTCCCTATGACCAAAGACAGCATGCCGATGATTATTTAGCCCTTTTCAAAAATTTCCTGATTCGCAGCCAAGCCGTGCGCCGCTGCGGCTCGGCGGCCATGGATTTATGCAATTTGGCCTGCGGGCGGTTCGATGGGTTTTGGGAATTGAAATTACATCCGTGGGACACAGCAGCGGCATTTCTCATTGTCGAAGAAGCCGGCGGCACGGTGACTGATTTTTCCGGCGCTCCGTATTCCATCTACAAAAAAGAAATCCTCGCCTCCAATAGCCGTCTCCACCCAGAAATGCTGGCCATCACGCGGCTTGCAGGATAAGTTTGTTGGGACGCTTCAAAATGGCGGGGCGGGGGAACAATGAATTTTGTGCCGGGCGCAGTAATCCTGGATTTTCCGCCGCAAACTGGCCGCTAAAGACACCGGCCGCGCACGCCGCCACATCTTCCACCGCCTGCTGTGAAACTCCCAAGCTTCCGGCATGACCTCTTCTATCCGACGAACCGGATTGCGTAATATAGTGTTGAGCCTTTGCCAGTAATTTTCGATAGTCTTGTGAAAATGGATTTCCTTTAGCCTTCGCTTTGCGAGCTTTGGGGAGAAGAATTTCTAATAATGCCTTGATGGCCGTTCCATTCTGTGCCTCCAAAGCACGGCGGAGATTTTTCATCCGCTCGTCCACAGACACCGCATGCGGTTGCTTTCCATTTCTACCGGCCGCACGCTTGACCGGCTTACTGTGCGCGTGTGCAGAGACATTGCTGTCTATGGGCAAAGCGGCTTCCAATAAAACAGCCGGCTCCGCCTTTCGCTCTGCTTCTTCGCTCTGGACTCGCGACACAATTTCTTGGGCCGCCTGTGGACGTCGCTCGGACAATTGATCAGAAAAATTCGTAAACCTCCGTTGGGCTTCCGCAGGTATTAATAATGCATAAGTTGAAAATAAATCCTGGGCGCATTGCATCATTTCTTCCCACACCGCATCCTCAAACAGTTCGGACCATGTTTCTCTCTGCATCCAGCGATTGAAAGCCTCGGCAAGGTACCGGGCCTCTCCCGACACACCCGGAGTGCAAGCCATATACTGTGTAAATAGACGATAAGTGCGAATCCACATTTCAGCGGCCGCCCGAAGCGGGCTGAAATGAAAGTATGCATTGGCTAAATTCACGGAAGCGGAAATAATAAATTCCATTTGCGCCTGAACTTCCGGCTGTTGCCGGAACTCCGCGTCTTCCGCCAAGCCCCGCATTACGGCCAATATCTCCTCTGATTTGTCGAATGCATCAGAACGAATATACGCGTTGACTAAGCGCGTATAGGTAGTAATCAAAAACTCCGCTTGAGCCCGCACATTGTGCCACCGGCGCAGTTCTGCGTCTTCCACAAAAATACGCACTTGGCCCAATGTCTCTTCGGCTTTTGTCAATTCCCCGGACAGAATCCATTGCTTGGACAAAAATGTGAGCCCTCCAATCACATACTCCATCTGCCACTGCACTTTGCGTGCGCGGCGGAATTCTTTATCCTGGATTAACCGGCACGCATCATTCAAAAATTTTCCTGCTTTTTCCAATTGCCCGGACCGAATCAATGGATCCGCCAAATGAGTGTATTCAACAATCACAGACCCCGCCAGAGGTCCGGCTTCCGGGTCCCGGCGAAATGCCTCATCTTCTACAAAAGCGTGGGCATAACCAAGCACTTCTTCGGCTTTATCCCACTGCCCGGTTTGAAGATATTGATGGGCCAAACCACAAAATAGAGGGATGACAAATCGGAATTGATTCTGGACATCCGGCCATAATCGAAATTCTGAGTCATTCAACAAATCACGGACCCCTCTCATGATTCTTTCGGCTTTCTCCAAACCGCCTGCTGTCGTATACATCTGCAGCAATCTGTTGTATTCCCGAATAATATATTGCACATGCGGACGCATGCGTGGGTCAGCGCCGGATAATCGCCGGAACACCGGACCTTTCACTATGCTCTTTGCGCGAAGCAATATTGCTTCGGCCTTCTCAAAATTTTCAGATTCAATATATTGATGGGCTAGGCGGACATATTCGGGCACAATAAATTTGAGCGACTCGTCATTTTCCGGCTCTCGGTGGAACCCCGGATTTTGTAATAAACTCCATATGAGCTCTTCTATTCTTGCCGCATCTTCCAGCCTGTTTCCTTCCGTATAGACACGCATCAATTTGTTATAAATACCCGCAATATACGCCATTTGTTTTCGCACATTGCTGAATTGGAGAAACGCTTTATGCTCCACAAAATTTCGGCTCAATCCAGCCAATTCTTCTGCCTTCTCACAATTTTTCAAACCAATCCATAAGTGAGCCAAAGAGTTATGTATGCCTATAAAAAATGGCAATTCCTCTTGAATGGCCGGCCATTGGAGAAACCCGGGATCTTCCAGCAAGGGAAGCACCTGGGACAATAATCTTTGTGCCTTTTCCAATTCTCCGTTTTGTTTCAAACGGCGCGCCAAGTTTAGATATCCGGAAACAACATATCCTGCTTCCTTTTGTATGGCTTTGCGTACGCGAAATTCTTCACGCTCGAGCCATTGCCGCGCCCAATCAAATAATGCTTCGGCCTCGGCTAACTGCTCTGACGCGATGAGGCAATGCCCTAATCTTGTGCTCACTGAAATCATATAACGGACCTCCCCTCTCACACTGGACCACTGCTGGAATTCTGTGTCATCGAACAGGGCGCGCGCGCAAGCCGCCATTTCCTGCGCCTTCTTTATATTTCCGGACCGCATGCTTTGACTGACAAAATCAATATGCGCGGAAATCATGTGGCCTATTTGCAGCCGCATGCCGGGCTGTCTCCGGAGCTCGAGTGTGTTCACCAAACTGCGCGCCTGAGATAGGGCTTCTTCGGCCTTATGAAAATTTTTTAACTCGACCCATCGATTAATAAGCCGCGTATAGTCGGCCATGATGTAACTGGCTTGACCGGCCACTTGAGACCATCCACGAAATTTTTCTTCGTCAAACAACCGGCGGGCATAAACGGTCATCTCTTCTGCTTTCCCGATGTTTCCGGATTGAAAAAAGCAAGCTGCCAGTCGGTTGTAACCGGAAATAATGTAACCCATTTCAATCGCTGTACCCGGAAACGCGGGACGGCTCAATACCTCCTCTGCCGATTCGCGCAACAAGCGCTCGGCCCCTTCTAATTCCCGTCCCTCCTTTTTTCCCTCCCCTTCCTGGATCAAACGGTGCGCTTGCCGAATCCTCTGATCATTATGAATACCCTGCTCACCCAAACTATGCCCATGAGCCAGGCGGCGCGACATTGCCTCACGAATTTGCGCAACACGGCGTTGTAATCGCATCATTTCGTTGACGCGCAAATCACCTGTTACAGCCCCGGCTACGGCTAGGGCCAATTGATGGGATACGGACATTTGAATGCGGCCCGCGTAGTCCAGTGTGCGATCCGAGCCGGTCATCACCGGACTCAACACAACAAAGTCGATTTGTTCTTTCGCCAGACGACGGGTGAAGGCTTCGGTGTGAAATCCGCCGGTGAGAATCACTGTTTTTTTTGCTCCCAGACGGCGAATGGCGCTCATGCTATTTTGAACCAGGATTTGATCCCGCGCCCCAACCCATTGATAATGATCGCGGGCAGATTGAAACAGAGAAACCAACTTTTGTGTTTGTGGAAATCGTTGCTTAGAAAGCCAACGGAAAATAATCCGTTCGGAGCTGGAAATTTGTTTTAACTCTTCGCGGCCGGCTTGGAGACGGCAAATTTTTTTGAACACATTCCAATGAAACTCAATAAGCACCTGCGCGCGCTCGCCGGCTGTCCCCGCAAGATGCGCCAGTATGTGCGCCTTCAAGCGCTCCAGTTCCCGCAGAAGTTCCCGCGCCTCCAATTCGTCAGCGAGTATGCGAACACCTATCCAATCCCCCAGATGCCCGAAATCGTTTACACGCACTCCGCGCGTAGCGAGCTCGTCGGCCATGCGTTCAAAATACCGTCGCAAACTACCGCGTGTTTTGGGATGGCGGGAAACATCCCACACAAAATCGACCGGGGACCCGGCACTGATTCGCCGAACCTGCTCTAATTCTTTTTGCGCTTGCCCGGAAAATCGCGCAAGCCGGGCTTTTAATTTCTCCAGGTGGAACAGCCGGCAGATTTGCGGCCATTGGTTCTGATGGAGCACGTTGGCCGGCGCCAAACCCAATGTTTTCCGAGCCACTTGCACCACTCCTTGTGCGTAAGAGTAAACATTCAAATTTCCCCCGTCAAAATCGGAAGACAAATTCAGAATTTTTCGCACGGGTCTCGGGAAATGACCCCGCGATTTTTTTAACATTCCGTCCACACGTTGCAGTATTTCTTCTGCGAGCGCTTGCTTGCTATACACTTTTTGTGCGGCGCAAAGATTCGCCCGGTAGGCGGCTTCGTCTTCTACTCCCAGAAATTGAACGCGCCGGCCGAAGTCTAGCGCGCAGCGCTCCAAGGCGCTGATTTGGCCTTCACGGAACAGAATATTCCAAAGATTTTGATTCTCTTCCGGCCTATGTGTCAGCTCATACACGGATGGATCAAACGCACGGCTTCCCCC
>JACQQR010000111.1 GCA_016206875.1 Candidatus Omnitrophota bacterium | reverse complement strand
TGGCGCCCAGCATTCTCTCCGCTGATTTTTCGCGGCTGAAAGAGGAAATCCGGGACGTAGAAGCAAGCGGCTGCGATGCATTGCATGTGGATGTGATGGATGGCCAATTTGTTCCGAACCTGACAATTGGCCCGTGCGTCATTCAATCGATCCGTAAAACCACAAAACTTCCGTTGGATGTGCACTTGATGATTGTAGAGCCCTCCCGTTATTTGACGGATTTTCGCGATGCCGGCTCGGACTGGATTACCGTTCATATCGAGGCCATCAAGGATGTGCGTGCAACGCTCACGAGGATCAAAAAAATGGGAGCCCGCGCCGGAATATCGCTTCGTCCCCGCACTCCGGCCTCGCGCCTCTATCCCTATTTGAAAGAGATTGATTTGATTTTGGTGATGACTGTTGAGCCAGGTTTTGGCGGGCAATCGTTTATGGAGCCTATGATTCAAAAAGTAAGGGATTTACGGCCAAAATTTTCGGGGCTCATTTCTGTGGATGGCGGCATTAATCCCCAGACAGCCCAAATAGCTAAAAAAGCCGGCGCGGATGTGCTCGTGGCCGGTTCCAGCATTTTTAAAGCCCCGGATCGAAAAGAGATAATACGGCAGTTGAGAAATCAGGGAAAATAAATGTTCGATCCAAAAAAAATCAGAAATTTCTCCATCATTGCCCACATTGATCACGGAAAATCAACATTGGCCGACAGGCTTCTTCTCGATACCGGCGCTATTTCAAAGCGCGAGTTCCGCGATCAAATTCTTGATGATATGGATTTAGAACGTGAGCGGGGCATTACCATCAAAGCGCGCGCCGTGCGAATTCTGTACGGGGAATATCTGCTCAATTTGATTGACACGCCCGGCCATATTGATTTTACCTACGAGGTTTCCAAAAGCCTTGCGGCCTGCGAAGGCGCGCTTCTTTTGGTGGATGCCGGGCAGGGGGTTGAGGCGCAAACGGTCACCAATTTGTATTTGGCGCTCGAGCGCAATCTCCATATTATTCCCGTGGTGAGTAAAATTGATCTTCCTACGGCGAATTTGGAAAAGGCCTCGCAGGAAATTTCCAATATTCTCGCCATGGATAAAAGCGAAGTGATTTATTCCAGCGCAAAAACCGGGCAGGGGACGCAAGAAATTTTGAAAGCGCTTATTGAACGGATTCCCCATCCCTCCGGCCGAGAGCAAGCGCCGCTTAAGGCGCTTATTTTTGATTCTATGTTTGACACGTATAAAGGGGTCATTACATACGTGCGAATTATGGACGGAGTGATCCGGCCCGGAGATAAAATTTTGATGATGCAGACAGGTGCCGTGCATGAAGTGGGGGAAGTCGGGATTTTTAATCCGCGCGCTGAAAAAGTCGGCGAATTAGGCGTAGGCCAAGTGGGCTATATTTCCTCGAATATCAAAAATGTGTCCGAAGTCAAAATTGGCGACACCGTTACGCATGCCGACCGGCGCGCCGAAGAGCCGCTTCCGGGGTACAAAGATATTCAGCCTATGGTTTTTTGCGGCATGTATCCGATCAATGCCAAGGATTTTAGTTTGCTGCGTGATGCCCTCGATAAACTGCGGCTTAATGATTCCTCATTTGTTTATGAGCCGGAAACTTCCGTATCCCTTGGGTTTGGATTCCGCTGCGGCTTTCTGGGTTTGCTGCACATGGAAATTATTCAAGAGCGGTTAGAACGTGAGTTCAATTTAGATTTAATTATCACTGCGCCCAGTGTGGTGTATCACATTAGAAAAACCGATGGCACGGAGCTTTTTGTGGATAATCCGTCTAAGCTTCCGAGTCCCACAGCAATCGCTGAGTTTGAAGAACCCTATATCCGGGCAAATATCTTGATTCCGCCTGCTTCTATCGGAGCCATGATGCAGCTTTGCCAGGACAGGCGGGGCGTGTATAAAAGCACAGAATATTTGGATCCCGAAATCGTGCTTTTAGTGTATGAAATTCCGTTTGCCGAAGTGGTGATGGATTTTTACGACAAAATCAAAACCATCACGAGCGGCTACGGCTCTTTTAATTATGAATTCATCGGCTATCTGCCCGCTCATTTGGTAAAAATGGACATTCTAATTAATGGAGATCCGGTGGATGCGCTTTCTACGATTGTGGTGCGTGACAATGCGTATTACCGGGGCAAAATATTAGTGGAGAAATTAAGGGAAGTCATTCCCAGGCAAATGTTTGAAGTTGCCATTCAGGCAGCCGTTGGAAGCAAAGTCATTGCCCGTGAGACTGTCTCGGCCATGAAAAAGAATGTAATCGCCAAGTGTTATGGGGGCGACATTACCCGGAAACGAAAACTCTTGGAAAAACAAAAAGAAGGGAAAAAACGCATGAAACGCGTGGGCAAAGTGGATATTCCGCAAGAGGCGTTTATTTCTGTCTTAAGGATTGATACCTAATGGAGCACTCACAGGAACATTCAGGGCATTCACATAGCCGCTTGCACTCCCATAAGCGTCCGGCGCATCCGGCACGCAACAAGCATGACCGGCAAGAGCTGGTTCGTTACCTGATCGATGAATGGGTCAAGCCGATTGCCATCGCTTTGGCGCTGGCTTTGGTCATTCGCGCGTACATCGTTCAGGCCTATAAAATTCCTACAGGCTCTATGCGCAGTACTCTTCTGGAGAATGATAAAATTTTGGTGGATAAGGTAAGCTACCGGTTTCATGACCCCCAACGCGGGGATGTGATTGTGTTCAAATATCCGCAGGATCCCAAAAAAGATTTTGTCAAAAGGCTTATTGCTTTTCCGGGTGAAGAGGTAGAAATCCGCGACGGAGCGATTTTTATCAACGGCACAATGCTGGAAGCGCCGGATACGATTCGCCGCAATTACTATTACAACCGCGAAGACTGGCCGTATGGCCAAATGGGCCAACGGTTCATTGTGCCGGAACATATGTATTTTGTGCTGGGGGACAATAGCGCTCAATCCAGCGACAGCCGTAATTGGGGTTTTGTGCCGCAAAAAAACGTTTCCGGCCGCGCCTTCCTAATCTGGTGGCCGATGAAACGGGTGGGGACAATTCATTGATTTGCCATAAGCGTTCAGGGTGGGTGTCATGCCAGCGTAGGCTGGCATCTTGTTTTGAGATTTTTCCGCCGAAGGCGGATCCGCCTTCGGCGGAAAGATTCCGGCCTTCGCCGGAATGACACCCAC
>JACQQR010000108.1 GCA_016206875.1 Candidatus Omnitrophota bacterium | reverse complement strand
CGTAAAGGGGGCGTTTGAATCTGCCATTCAAGTTGCAGCGGCCAGCCTTGGCCAAGGCCGTCGGATTTCTCTTCAGAGGGCTCCTGATGTGACAGCCCAAAGGTTACTTGACCAATTATTAGGTGCAAGAATCCCAGGTAGAGCAGGCATTACACCTATTTCTTCTTATCCTCCCATTATTGCGAGTAAGGGAGCTCCGAGGCAGGTGCCAGCAGAACAAGTTCTCACCAAAGAAGGCCGCAGCCTCGGCACAGCGCTAGGTACTGCCCGGGAACTTTCCGGTCGAGTGATTGGCAATGAGGCACTCAAAGTGCGCGCAGCGCTTTTGGCGGCGTTATTTGTCGAGCCGGCCTACGCGGCAGAAGAAGCGGGTGACACACGTCGTGCCAGAAACCAAGAATATGTTTCTGGCCTTGAAGACGGAGTTTATAAACAGGCTTACGGCCAGAATGCCGAGTTTGCCGTAATCGCCGCCGATTCAGAGGATGTATCGCGCGAGGCTTTGGCTCAGCAGTTAGCCGTAAATCCGCTAGCTTTAGCGGTCATCGTCACCACGAATGATTCTAAGCGGTATCGAGCCGATCTGGCAAAATTGCTTGGCAATAATATCCATCGCGTCATCCTCGCCGATTCCTCAATCGAAGAATCTGCCGGCGCTTTGGAACAGGCATTGATGGGAAAAGAATTGTGGCAAAAAGCCAGGGCGCTTGTGCCCGGGCTTACCCAAACTATGCTGCAAAGCCACACTGCCATTTTTGCTTCTTCGGATGTGCTGGAGCAAATCGAGAATTTTGGATTGGCTTCAAAGCTGGTTTCTCGCGATCGGGAAAATTTCCTGGAAAAGCGATTGGCCTCGGCCGGCATTTCACCTGAGAAATTCCGCAGATTAGGTAATGCGGTTGCCTACTTAATCGCCAAAAAAGGCGGATTTACCAAACTCCAGCGCCAATATCGCTCGGGTCTCGAGCGCCGAGCGGGCACTGACTGGATTTACGTAGCCGATGTAGACGCATTCGCCAGCGCCAGCGCCCAGTTCGATATAGAGCTAGCCGCCGCCCGCGCCTTCGCCCAAGCCGCGTAGGCCTGTCAATTTTTCACGGCATTGAAAACCTGACATGACAAAATTTCAGTTTTGGAATATTCAATTGAGTAAAAAATTTCTTCTTGACAGTATGGGTACGATTCATAAAATATCGCCTTATTAGCACTCTTTGGGTTTGAGTGCTAATTGGCTGTGGACGTAGTTCCCGCCTGAAATACAATCAAACAATTTTCCCCTCTCCCTCCAAAGGAAGAGGGAAAGTCAATACAGGAGATTCCTTCATGGCAAAGCAAATTCTATTTAATGAAGAAGCGCGCCGCGCAGTTTTAGACGGTGTGGATCAGTTAGCCAATGCAGTGAAAGTAACGCTGGGTCCGAAGGGACGCAATGTGGTGCTTGATAAAAAATTTGGTTCGCCCACCATCACCAAAGACGGTGTCACCGTGGCCAAAGAAATTGATTTGGATTGCCCATACGCGAATATGGGCGCCCAAATGGTGAAAGAAGTGGCATCCAAAACTTCTGATGTGGCCGGAGACGGCACCACCACCGCAACCGTGCTTGCGCAAGCCATTTATCGCGAAGGCTTGAAAAATGTCACGGCCGGCGCCAATCCGATGGGCCTCAAGCGAGGTATTGAGAAAGCTGTGGAAGCCGTAAAAGAAGAGCTCACCAAAATTGCCAATCCGGTAAAAGGGAAAAAAGAGATTGCGCAAGTGGCCACCATCGCCGCCAATTCCGACACCACTATCGGCAATCTCATTGCCGAGGCCATGGAGAAAGTGGGAAAAGACGGCGTCATTACCGTGGAAGAAGCAAAGTCCACGGCCACTACGCTGGATGTGGTAGAGGGCATGCAATTCGACCAAGGTTATATCTCTCCTTATTTCGTCACCGATACGGAAAATATGGAAGCCGTGCTGGATGACCCGTACATTCTTATCTACGAGAAAAAAATTTCCGCGATGAAAGATTTACTGTCTCTCCTTGAGAACATCGCTAAACAAGGCAAACCGCTTCTGATCATTTCCGAAGAGACCGACGGAGAAGCATTGGCAACATTGGTCGTGAATAAAATTCGCGGCACACTTTCCGTTTGCGCCGTAAAAGCCCCCGGCTATGGCGACCGCCGTAAAGCCATGCTGGAAGATATCGCCGTTCTCACCGGCGGCAAAGCCATCTCCGAAGACCTGGGGATTAAGCTGGAGAATGTAACTTTAAAAGACCTCGGCCGCGCAAAACGCGTTACCGTAGATAAAGAAAACACCACGATTATTGAAGGCGCCGGGAAAGCCGCTGAACTTTCCGGCCGCATCGAGCAACTCAAAAAACAAATTTCCGAAACCGATTCCGATTATGACCGGGAAAAACTGCAAGAGCGCCTGGCGAAACTTTCCGGCGGTGTGGCCGTGATTCATGTAGGCGCTGCCACGGAAACGGAAATGAAAGAAAAAAAGGCCAGGGTAGAAGATGCGCTTCATGCCACACGGGCTGCCGTAGAAGAAGGCATTGTTCCGGGCGGCGGGGTGGCTCTTTTGCGCTGTGCTTCAGCCATTGAAACCTTGAAATTGAAGGGCGATGAGAAGGTAGGCGCGCACATTGTGCGTCGAGCGCTTGAATCTCCGCTGCGTCAGATCGCACAGAACGCCGGTGAAGAGGGCCCTGTGGTCATCCGCAAAGTGCTGGAAGGCAAAGGCGCATTCGGATTCGACGCGCAAAGCTCAGAATACGGCGACATGATTGAGCAAGGAATTATCGATCCGAAAAAAGTGACGCGTACCGCGCTCGAAAACGCGGCCAGCGTGGCTTCGCTTCTTCTCACCACCGAAGCTTTAGTTACGGACATTCCTGAAGAAGAAAAGGCAATGCCGGGAATGCCTCCGGGCGGGGGCGGAATGCCGGGCGGCATGGGCGGCATGGGCGGGATGTATTAAGGACAACATTTGGCCGGCCTTGCTGGAATGAACACGTTGCTAACGTGTCATGCCAGCGCAGGCT
>JACQQR010000019.1 GCA_016206875.1 Candidatus Omnitrophota bacterium | reverse complement strand
ATGCGATAGCGACTGACTTTAAATTTCCAATACCCCTTTAATTCATCACGAAGAGGATCGCCTGCTTGAGGATTTTGGCTAATTTCATCGAAACTCGCAACGATCCGCTGCTTAATCTGAGGTGGTAAATATCGGACAAATTCTTTGACTTGAGGAATAAATGAAATCGAATAACGCAATTTTCTTCCCAATTATCGCCAAGGTTCCGGAAAACCAAAAACCTCTTCAAAGGTTAATAATCTACCGCCTTTTTTAATATACTCTTCCGCTTCACGAATTCGTTTCATTGCTTTTGGATCAGAAAGAATATCCATAGTTTCCATCAAGCTTTCAAACTCTTTAAAATTTACAAACATGGCTATAGGCTTCCCATTCTTTGTTATCACGATTTCGTCATCTCTTTCATCTACTCCTTCGAGCAGTTTGAAAAATTTCGTTTTTACTTCTGAGGCGGGCAGCATTTTAGTCATAAAAGGACCCCTCCATTCTAATGACCTTTTAAACGACCAGCCGTTTAAACAACCTAAGTATATAGCGCTATGATTCTATTGTCAATCCATCCCCAGCCGGCCCAGGCGGCCGGCGACGCGGGCTTTGTGGTACATCCAGTAGAAGAAGGCGCCGGCGGCCGCAAAGTAGACAAGATTTAGGGAGAAGGCAATCCAGAAATTGCCGGCTTCGAGACTGCCGGTGGCGATTACCGTGCGCATGCCTTCGAAGACATACGTGCTGGGAATGCATTTGGAAATTACTTGCAGCCACGGTGGCAATATGGAAAGCGGATAAAAAATTGCTGAGAGCGGCTGTATGAGAAACGGCACGCCCCAAATCAAGGCTTCGGCGGCGTGTCCCCAACGAATCACCAGGCCGGCCGTAAAAATGCCGACGGCCCAGCCGAAAAGCAAAAGATTGAAGGCAAACGGCACCAGATATAAGCCATCAGCTTGGATGAGATTGAATCGATATAGGGCCAGAGCCAAAAATCCAAGCATCACGGTAATAATCGTCGTTTTCAAAAATCCGTAAATAAACGTGGCCGTGATCCATTCCCAAATCCGCAGCGGCGAGATGAGCAAGTTCAAAATATTCTGCGTCCAAATTTCTTCGACCATGGAAATACTTACACCTTGCTGACTGCGGTAGAGAATATCCCAGAAAACCATAGCGTTGATGAGGAATACGATAATTCGGGAAATATCGCCGCCGGCGGTTTGCTGGATGTACATCGTCACAAAGCCCCACACAAAAAGCTCCATCACCGGCCAGAAAATAATTTCAAACGAGCGCGGCACACTGCGTTTATGCAGATACAAATATCGAAGAAGCATGGCACTGATGCGCTGAAAGGATCCAAGCATATTGCCCTCAGTTGTCATTCCCGCGAAAGCGGGAATCCAGTGACTTTAACAAATTGGGTTGCAAGTCGCTGGATCCCCGCTTTCGCGGGGATGACAGAATTAAGGTTTTCTCACTATTTTGATAAACACTTCATCCAAATTGGTACTGCCGAAGGTTTTTTTCACTTCCGCGGCCGTCCCTTCGGCAATGGTTTTTCCTTGATGAATAAAAAGAATGCGGTCGCAGATTTCTTCTACCTCGAGCATATTGTGCGAGGTATACAAAATGCCGATTCGCCGTTCGCGCTGGATTTGCTTGAGCACTTTGCGCACTCGGTCGGCAGCCTCGGGATCGAGGCTGGCCGTCGGCTCATCCAAAAGCAAAAGTTCCGGGTCGTTCAAAAGCGATTTCACCAGATTCAGCCGCGTTTTCTCGCCCGAAGAAAGCGCTCCGGTAAGACGCTCCCTGAGGTGGGCGATTTCGAATAAATCCAAAAGGGTGCGAATTTTTTTACTCGAGTTTTGTACCGAATAAAGCCGCGCATAAATGTGAAGTGTTTCTTTCACTTTGAGATTGGAAGGAAGGCTGGTATATGCCGAAGAAAAATTAATGCGCTCGGCCATTTTGTGACGCTCATGTATAGGAGAAAATCCCAGCACTGAAACTTCTCCGGAGCTAGGCAGTAAGAGGCCCAACAAAATATGAATAGCCGTGGTTTTACCGGCGCCATTAGGGCCCAAAAGTCCTACAAGCTCGCCGCACCTAAGCTCTAGATTGAGCCTGTCGAGCGCTAACAGGCCATTATATGATTTAGAAAGATTGCGAGTTTGGATTAACATTGGACCTTTTGTCATCCCGGGGCCAGCCTCGACGGGTCCGCCGGGGTGGAACGGCCGGGATGACAACAAATTACAACTTCATCCACACCGATTTTACCTGCGTGTAAAAATCGAAAGCGTACCTGCCGCCTTCGCGGCCAAAGCCCGACATTTTGTAGCCGCCAAACGGCATGGCATGATCAAACTCACCGTAGCAATTCACCCACACCACGCCCGCCTTGAGCGCTCGCGCGGCCCGGTGCGCTTTTTGCACATCGCGCGTCCACACCGCAGCAGCCAGTCCATAAAATGTGTGATTGGCCTCGCGAATCACAGCGTCGAAATTCTTGAATGCGATTTGAGCCAGCACCGGACCAAAAATTTCTTCCTGTGCCAAGCGCATATTATTTTTTACGCCGTCGAAAATCGTCGGGCCTATAAAATATCCTTTCGATTTAGCCGCAGCGCGTCCATCTAATAAAAGTTTTGCCCCTTCTTTTTTCCCGATGTCGATGTAGCTCATGACCTTTTTAAATTGGTCTTCAGAAACAATCGCACCCATTCCCGTTTTTGGGTTTGCCGGATTCCCCGGTTGCCAGCTCTTGGCTTTTTCCAATAATGCCTCAGTAAAAGGTTTTTTGATTTTCTCATCCACAAAAAGCCGCGAGCCCGAACAACATACTTCGCCTTGATTGAAAAAAATTCCGTCGCAAGCAAATTCTGCGGCGGCTTCTAAATCGGCATCGGCAAAAATAATGTTCGGAGATTTTCCGCCCAGTTCGAAATGAAGGCGCTTGAGCGTGGCCGCAGCGTTTTTCATAATTTCCTGACCCGTGCGATATTCGCCGGTAAATGAAATACCATCCACTTCCGGATGACGCACCAGCGCCGCGCCCGCACACTCTCCAATGCCTGGCAGCACGTTGACTACGCCCTCCGGCACGCCCGCTTTGGCAATGAGTTCGGCCAGGCGTAGCGCGGTAAGCGGCGTTTGTTCGGCGGGCTTGAGCACCACCGTATTGCCCATCGCCAATGCCGGCGCAATTTTTTGCGAGGCCATGCACAACGGAAAATTCCAAGGCGTGATGGCGCCGATCACACCCAGCGGCTCACGCAGCGTATAAGAAAAATAATTCGGGTCCACAGGCACAGTCTCACCGGTGATTTTGTCGGCCCACTCGGCGTAATAATCAAAAGCGCCGGCCGACGCCGGAATATCGATCGCGCGAGTATTGGCGATCGGCTTACCCGCATCCAACATTTCCAGTTGCGCCAACTCTTCTTGATGGGTGCGAATCAGCTCGGCGATTTTATGTAAATATGCTTTGCGCTCCGAAGCCCGCGTCCCGGGCCAAGCCCCACCCTCAAACGCCCGGCGCGCTGCGCGTGCCGCCAGGTCAATATCTGCCTCCCCCGCCTCGGCAATCTTCGTGATCATTTCGCCTGTGGCCGGATTGTTCGTTTCAAATGTTTTGCCCGACTGCGCCGCGCGCCACTTGCCATCAATGAAGAGTTGAGTTTTGGGAAGCTTGACTGTCGATTGATTAACTAACTTCTTCACGTTTTGCATCCTCAAACTTATTTTTTGGTAAATAAGTTACGTGCGGCAATTTTCTTAAATCCGAATCGCTTGTAACT
>JACQQR010000121.1 GCA_016206875.1 Candidatus Omnitrophota bacterium | reverse complement strand
CTGCTGTCTCGATCGCGCCCGCCTCGGCGGGTCCGCCTGTGGCGGAAGGGAGAGGGGCAACTGAACGGTTACAGTTTTTTAGGTTCTAGGGTTTTAGGGATGGTTCTCTTCAAGAGAACCATCCCTTTTCGCGTCCTTTCCAAGTTCCTCTAAGTGAAAAAAGTGGCACGGGGAATGCTCACCTTCGTTCTAGGGTGCATCACCGCAGCTACGGTCATGCACCCGGATTACCAGGATTGCTTGAAATGAATGTAGGCAGTCGCTATACTTAGGCCTGTTTATGTTTTTAACCTGCCCAAAGGATGGAAATTATGCGTTTTAAGTCTAAATCCTTTACATCCAAAAGCAAAACCCGCCCTGCCTCGAAACGTGCCTCTAAGTCTTCTGCACGGAAACCCAAAATAATTGCGTATAAAAAACCAGCCCGGAAAATTGAATCTCCGATGAGCGCCCGCGTCCGCCTGAAAAACCGTCAAACCCATTACGCAGGGGAGAAAAAAGGCGATTTCGTTCATCCTTATTCAGAACAGGCCATGCACGCGATAGGTCCGGAACTGGAAATTTCTTTCGCTCAGGACAATCTGCCTCGCAGCTACGCTTCTACAAAAATTGTTTTGATGGTACGAGACCCGTATTGGGCCTACGTCTACTGGGATTTTAGCCCGGAAAGCTGGGCGAAAGCGCGGGAATGGTTTTCAAAACTTCCGGATGCGAAGACGATATTACGGGTGTATGACATCACCGGTAAAATTTTCGATGGCGCCGGTGCCGATCACTTTTTCGATCTTGAAATTGATTTCCAACCGGGCAACTGGTATATCGAATTGGGCAAACCCGGAAGGGATTTTCTGGTGGATATCGGTATTCGTGACCGGGAAGGAAATTTTTACATGTTGGCCCGTTCCAACCGGGCGCAAACTCCCCGTGATTATCCAGCCCAACTAAGCGATGAAGAATGGCAAAGTCCTGATTTCGAATTGTTCTATGCAGTTTCCGGCGGATTGGAACAAGGCTTAAGTTCTCTGGAAACTATGGCACGCCTGCAAAAGGGGAGTTTATTTAGAAAGCAGATTTCTTCCTCTTCCTCCTCTTCCTCCTCCTCCTCCTCTTCACATCGCCGTACGTCATGAATCAAGGTTATCTACTGCTTCTTCTGCACGCCCATTTACCCTACGTTCGCCATCCCGAACATGCCTATTTTCTCGAGGAAAACTGGTTGTATGAGGCCATCACCGAAACCTATATTCCTTTAATTGAAGCCTTTGACCGCTTGCTGGAAGACGGGACGGATTTCCGCATGACGATGACGATTTCACCGCCCCTGGCTTCCATGCTTTCCGACTCCCTGCTCCAAGAGCGCTATGTGTCCCATATCAACCGC
This sequence comes from Candidatus Omnitrophota bacterium, assembly GCA_016206875.1. Classification (GTDB taxonomy): domain Bacteria; phylum Omnitrophota; class Omnitrophia; order Omnitrophales; family JACROU01; genus JACQQR01. The sequence continues at coordinate 2,517 of JACQQR010000121.1, read as the reverse complement.
TTGATCGAATTATCCGGAAAAGAAATAGAACGAACGCGCCGCGAGGAGCCGTTTCACCGGCTGGCCTGGATGTATCACGAGAAATTTAAAAATTCCAGGCGGATTTTTGAAGAAAAATACTCCCGCAATCTTCTTCACGCTTTTAAGAAATTTCAGAACGCTGGGCGTCTGGACATCATCACTTGCGCCGCCACTCACGGCTATCTGCCGCTGATGGAAACTGTGCCTCATTCGATGCGCGCGCAAATCCGTGTGGCGAGGGAACATTACGAGTCTTGTTTTGGAAGAAGCCCGCGCGGGATATGGCTTCCTGAATGCGGATATGCCCCCGGCATTTCCGGCATTCTTCGCGACAATGGCATCCAATACTTTTTTATGGAGACGCACGGGATTTTGCACGGCTCGCGCCGGCCAAAATACGGTGTATATGCCCCGGTGTATTGCCCGGGCGGGGTTGCCGCTTTTAGCCGGGATATGGAGTCTTCCAAACAGGTTTGGAGCGCGGAAGAAGGATATCCCGGTGATGGGGTGTACCGCGAGTTTTATAGGGATATTGGTTATGACTTGGATTTTGATTATATCCGTCCTTATATTCATCCGGATGGGATCCGCATCGGAACAGGCGTCAAATACTACCGCATCACCGGGCATGACGCTTCATCGAAAGAAGTTTATATTCCCGAGGCGGCGCGCGAGAAGGCGGCCGAGCATGCCGGAAATTTTATGTTTAACCGCGAGAAACAAATCGAATTTTTAAGCCGGCATATGGATAGAAAACCACTGATTGTGGCGCCTTACGATGCGGAGCTTTTCGGGCACTGGTGGTATGAAGGCCCGCAGTTCCTGGAGTTTTTGATACGAAAAATTTCTTATGATTCCAAAGTGATTCGGCTGATTACGGCGAAAGAATATCTGGAGGCCTATCCGGTGAATCAAACTCTGGAGCCCTCATTTTCCAGTTGGGGACACAAGGGCTATAGCGAGGTATGGCTGGAAGGCAGCAATGACTGGGTGTACCGCCATACGCATGAGGCCAGCCAGCGCATGCATGAATTGGCGGTGAAATATGCGCACGCGCAAATCGAAAACAAGTTGATGGAGCGGGCGCTCAATCAGGCCGCGCGCGAGCTGTTACTGGCCGAGTCCAGCGATTGGGCTTTTATTATGAAAACGGGAACGATGGTGCCTTATGCGCATCAGCGCGTCCGGGATCATATTCTTCGTTTTACGCGCCTGTATGGCGACATTCAGAATTCTTCCGTCAATGAATCTTGGCTGCGGGAGATTGAAGAGAAAGATAATATTTTTCCTCAAATTGATTTTCGCGTGTATGCCTAATACGGCCGACATTGGATAACCGAATAGGCTCTAAAGCCGGAATCTTTTCCTGCCGTAGAAAATAACTCGCTATGAAAACCAAAGTTACTTCACTGGCTATCGTGTTCTTTTTTGCGGCTGGCTGGCTTACGCCGGTTCCGGTTGCCGAGGCGGCCATCACCGCGGCTCATTGTACCGCCCGTTCTCTCGTGGTGTATGATCCGGCGCAATCGCGGATTTTGTTTTCCAAAACGCCCCATGCCCGCCGGCCTCCGGCTAGTACCACCAAAGTGTTAACGGCTTTAGTGGTTGTTGAACGCATGAACCTAAATCGAGCCGTCACAGTCAGGAAAGACACCTCTCATGTGCCGAGAACCAAATTATATCTTCGCCCCGGCGAAACATTTCGTGTTAAAGATTTGCTTAAAGCGCTTTTGATTTCTTCCTCCAATGACGTGGCCTGTGTGTTGGCGCATCAGGTGAGCGGCTCAGAAGCCGCTTTTGCCAAACTCATGAATCAAAAGGCGCGCCGCATTGGCGCGCGGAACACGCATTTTGTCAACCCGCACGGCTTGCCGGCTGTTGCCCAATATTCTACCCCGTATGATTTAGCTCTTATGATGAACGAGGTAAAAAAATATCCTTTCATTATGCAAACACTGGCCACACGCCGGACCACCATTCGAAGTTTTCAAGGGAGGAGATTCAATTTAAAAAATCACAATAAAATGCTCTGGAAAGACTCGCGCCCCATTATCGGAAAGACCGGGTTCACCCGGCGCGCGCTTCATTGCTTTGTCGGACGCATCAATTATCGCAACCGGGATGTGATGGTGGCTATCATGGGCAGCGTCCGGCCTTGGAGAGATTTAAAAATCATTCTGGATTTTTACCAACGGGTGAGTTTTGAGAATGCAAAGTCGCAAATTCAGAAGAACAAAATGAGCTGGAGCCGCCGGCGCATGCTTGTGTTTGAAAAGACCCTAAAACGCTCAGGATTTAACCCCGGCAAAGTCGACGGCGTGGTGACGGCCGAGACAGTGCACGCGGTAAAAGCCTTTCAAAAACGGTATCAGCTTCCCCAAACGGGTTATATCGGCCCTTTAACCACAGCCAAGTTAAAAAAATTTACTTAATTCCTACTACGGCATCACAATTAAAAATGGGCGTAGCCCATTGGCAAACCGTATAGTACCGCAT
>JACQQR010000106.1 GCA_016206875.1 Candidatus Omnitrophota bacterium | reverse complement strand
AGAAGGTGACAGTCACTAAAGTGACAGTCACCTTCTTATGCTATCCCTTCGAATTCTTCCAGTAATCCACCTTTACTCTTCACGTCTCTAATGCGCCAAGCCAATGGCTGGCTTTTTTGACTTTGATTCCATCATGAGAGAGTTCACGTTTAAGTTCTTTCACCAACACAATACGTTCTACATCCTTACCCAACGCTTTGGAGAAATGCAGGACGGGCGATACATCGTAACTTGACGTTTTACATTCAATTAAAAATTCCGCCTTGCCATCCCTTAAAGTCAAAAAGTCTACTTCCCTTTTGTTCTTGTCGCGCAAGTAATGAAGAAAGCATTTTTCTCCTTTCATATCTTCAATGAAATCCAGCCGTTTTTTTAACGCACAAGCAACCAGATTTTCAAAACGGGCTCCGGGATCATCAGCAATATATCCCGTATCATAAAAATATATTTTGGGCTGCTTCAAAAGACTTCGAGCAATATTATGGGAATAAGGCGTTACCACGAAAACAATATAAAGACTCTCTAACATGTAAATCCAGTGTTTTACCGTATGTGGAGAAACCTGGAGATCTCGAGCTAAAGATTCGTAGGAAGTGGGACTTCCAACCGCACGACGCAAAAGCTCGACCAGAGTTGATACTCCTCGAACATCCCGCACCACAGCAATATCCAGCAAATCCTCCCGAAGAATGCGATCCGCGTGCGAACGTCTCCAGCGCTTAGCAACTGATTCGCTTTCCGCGACAAAAGGTTCCGGAAATCCGCCAAATTTCATAATCCTCTCCAGAGCTTCATCTTCTGATATTTGCCCTTTTACTTCTGCGATGGAAAACGGATGCAAACGAAAGGAATAGAAGCGTCCGGCAAGAGAATCTCCGCCTCTGCGGTACGCGTCCAATCTTGCCGAACCGGTAACAAGCAGTCTGGGTCTCACCCCTTCGGTATCATAAATTCCTTTAATCCAGCTTTTCCAATTTTTCAATTTATGAAGTTCATCCAGAATGACCAAATCGCAATCCCGCCTCCAGGCTTTTTTCCGAACGAGCAGTCGATGTTCTTCATTATCCAGATTGAAGTATTCGGAGTTTTTTGGATAAAGCGTTTTCGAAAGCGTGGTCTTTCCCACTTGGCGGGGTCCGCTCAAAAGAATAATCTTTTTGTTTAAATCTTCTTTGATGGGATGTTCGAGAGAGCGCTTCATATAAACAAGCCTACAGCGTACTGCAGAAAAGTCAAGACTAAAATGCAGCATACTGCAGAAAAGTCACGACTAAACTGCAGTAGACTGCCGAAAAATCATGTGCGGACTCTTACGCCGCGATAATGGAAATAGTGACACTTTAGTGTCTGTCACTATTTCCCAGGAGAAGCAGGAGAAGGTGACAGTCACTAAAGTGACAGTCACCTTCTTATTTGATCCAGGGACGGTTCTCTTAAGGAGAACCGTCCCTATCCCTTCGATGGTCTCACCGCACTTTTCACTTTTCTTTTTTTCTCCCATTTGCTACACTCGCTTTTCTGTGCGGTGCAAGTTTGGAACCTGTTTGGCAGCCTTATCTTCTGCACGATGGAGTGTTCCCGGGTTTTAACTCTCCTATTTACAGAGGGACTTCTGTAAGTTGAAAGAAGATCATCCGAGTGATTGGTTCTATTATGTAACGCTGGTGACCCAGCTGGGACTCGTGGTAGTTGCCACGATTCTGGCCGGTTTTTTTGTGGGTCTTGCAATCGATAAAAAGGCGGGCACAAGCCCTGTGTTTATGGCACTGGCAACGGTACTTGGCATTGCCGCCGGCCTGTGGAACGCGTATCAATTAATCATGAGAAAGATGAAATGAATTTTTCCTCTCCGCCGGAATCAGATGACATTCTTGCCTACCGCAGGCGCATCACGGGTAAAACCTGGATTTTGGCAGGCCTCACCGGCGCCGGTTTCGCCTTGTTTGGTTTGTGGAACTGGACGCTCGGAATTTTCTTCGGGCTTTGCGTGGGCATGATCAACTTTTTTCTTCTCGCCCGCCAAACCGCGCGCTTAGCCGCTCGCGCCGCTTCCGCCGAAAAATCCAAAGGCGTGATGGTGACGGGCCATTGGATGCGCTACCTGCTCATCGGCACAGTTACTTTTCTCGTGTACAAAAAAAGCACAATCTCATTTCCCGCATTTCTTGTGGGCATGATGCTTGTCTACCTGGCAATTTTTGTGGATGCCTTTCAACTTCGTTTCAAATCCGGACCCGCGCAGGAATCATGAAGAAAATACTCATTGCTGTTTTCTTGCTGGCCTTCTTCGGCTGGCAGCTTTATCTGGCCTCGCAAATCACACCCGATTTATCGCACGTGGGCGCTCCGCCGCACAAATTGCACGAGTTTATGGGTGTTCATATCCCCATGGGAGGTGTGAACCTAGCCACGATTTACAATACCTGGATTGTCATGGGATTTTTAATTGTGCTGGGCCTCTTCCTCGCCGACAAACCGCAAATTATTCCTTCGCGCTCGCAGGCTTTTATCGAAATGATCCTCGAGGCCTTCTTGAAACTGTGTGAGGACACGCTGGGTCATGCGATGGGAAGAAAATATTTTCCTTACGTGATGAGCTTATTTCTGTTTATTTTATGTTCTAACTATATGCCCTTGATCCCGATTCATTTTTTTGAGGAAAAACCGACGCGGGATTTGAATACAACGCTGGGGTTGGGTCTTTTCGCATTTTTTGTGGCGCATATTTCCGGAATTCGCGTGAAAGGTTTTCTGGGCTATCTCAAACATTATTTCGAGCCTTTCATCAAAATCGGAAAATATGAAATCCCGAATTTTATTTTTGCTCCCCTCCACATCGTGGGCGAAGTGGGAAAAGTGATTTCGCACAGCTTTCGTTTGTTTGGAAATATTACGGGGGAGACCATCATTATTGTGGTGGTCACCAATTTAGTGCATTTTTGGCTCTTGCCGCCCGTGCTTAACGTTTATTTCATTATGCTTATCGGAGCCATTCAGGCGTTTGTGTTCACCATGCTCGCCCTCACCTATCTCTCCATTCAGGTGAAGCATGAGGGAGAAGAGGAGCATAAGGAGGAGGGAGGAGAGAGTATGGAGGAGAGAGAGAAAAAAATACAACACGGTTTTTCTCCCTCTCCTGTACTTTCTCCTCCCGTCTAAGAATTATGGACCCGGAATCTTTTTTGAAATTAGGTTCGTTCGTAGGCGCCGCTATTGCGGTAGGGCTTGGCTCGCTCGGCGCGGCCATCGGCATTGGCATTGCCACGGCGCGTGCCGTGGAATCGATTATGCGCCAGCCGAAAGCCGCCGGCACAATTACTCGTGTGCTGCTCATCGGCATTGCCGTGGCTGAGTCTCCGGCCATTTTTGCCTTGGTGGTTGCCATCATATTGATTTTTAATCCGGGAACGGCGGGAAACACGGCGCATGTAATGGGACTTTTGGGCGCAGGCATTTCCATTGGCATTGGCACCATTGGCTCTGCGCTTGGTGAGGGCTACACAGCCGGCCACGCTTGTGAGTCTGTAGGCCGTCAGCCGGGAAACGAAGTGGCTGTGCTTCGAACCATGTTATTGGGGCAGGCTGTGGCCGAGTCGCCCGCGATTTTTTCGCTGGTGGTTGCAATGCTCTTGGTGTTCGTCCCCGTAGCCGACAACTTCATTCATATTATTTCCATGCTCGCCGCAGGATTTTGCATGGGCATTGGCGCAACTCCGGCAGGCATCGGTGAGGGATACGCAGCCGGCATGGCTGCAAAGAATGTGGCCCGCTACCCGCAGTCATCGGGCTTGATTACGCGAACAATGTTAGTGGGGCAGGCCGTGACCGAATCCACGGCTATTTATTGTTTTGTCGTGGCGATGTGCATTATTTATTTAACGTGACAGCGAAAGCTGTCATCCCTTTGTCATCCCGGCGCCAGCCTCGGCTGGTCCGCCGGGGCGGAAAAGCCGGGATCCAGGGTAATTGCCACCTTAGGTTGTGTTAACCCTGGATCCCGGATCAAGTCCGGGATGACAGAGGGATGACAAATAAAGGAGAAAGAACAATGGAAATTACCGGAGTAGAAATTATTCGTGCTGCAGCCGTGTTGTCTGCCGGATTTTGCATGGGCTTTTCTTGTTTAGGCCCGGGCATTGGTGAAGGTTATGCTTGCGGAAAAGCCGTAGAAGCTATCGCCAAAGAGCCCACTCAAGCGGGTCCGATTACCCGTACCATGCTTGTCGGTCAAGCCGTTACCGAGTCGCCGGCCATTTACGCGCTCGTGATTGCGCTCTTGCTGCTTTTTGTGGTGAAGTGACAGCGCTTTTGGCGCTGTCATCCCGGGCTTGACCCGGGATCCAGGGACTTCAAAGCACAAGATAAAGTCGCTGGATAGCCGTACTCTCGGCAGTGACAAATTAGGGAAAGAGGTTTTCATGATTGAAATCAGTTTTACCATGGTTCTTCAATGGATCAACTTTGGCATTTTGCTTTTTTTCCTGACAAAAGTGCTGTACAAGCCGCTTCTCAACGTGCTGGATAAGCGCCGTGCCCTGGTGGAAGGGGAGCTGGCCGAGGCCAAGAAAAAGAAAGACGATGCCCAGGAAATTTTGCGCGAATACGAACAGCGCCTTGGCGACCTGCGCAGCGAAGGCCGCAAAATTATCGACGATGCGCGCCGTCAGGCCGTGCTCGAGAAAGATAAAATTTTGGACTCTGCCTCCATGGAAGCCAAGTTGATTTTGGAAAACGCGCGGCTAGAGATGGAAGCGCAGGCCACTGTGGCCCGCGACGAGATTAAGCGCCAAGTGGCCGAGCTTGTGGTGGATTGCGCCTCCAAAGTAGTGGAGCGCGAAGTACGCGAAGAAGATCATCAAAAATATATTGAAGATTTTATTACGCGGGTCAAATGACAATGCCAAAAATGGTAGCCGACAATCCCGGTATTCAACGATATGCCCTGGCGTTTTTTCGCGCCATTCGCGGTGAGCGCATGGAGCCCATTCTTGCGGAATACTGCATGATTTTGGAGCTCTTTCGCGCCTACCCCGAAGTGGAGAAGATATTGAATCACCTTCTCTTAAGGGAAGAAGAAAAAGAAGGGTTACTGGCCAGGATTTTGGAAACGGTAGCTACTTCTAAAGAAACGGCCAGTTTTCTGCGCGCGCTGATTCGCCACCGTCACGTGGACTGGCTCGAAGGCATTTATGAGGCCATGTTGGCGCTTGCGGACGAAGAGCGGCACCGGGCTACGGCTTTTGTAAAAACCGCGGTGAAACTTTCTGAAGTGCAGCGCGAAAAATTAAGAATCAGATTGGAGCAAATGACACGCAAAAAAATTGATCTGCGCGTGGAGCATGACACGGCGATTTTGGGCGGCATTGTCGCCAAAGTGGGCGACAGAATTTTTGACTCAAGTTTGCGCAACAAATTAAGTTTGATCCAGGAAAAAATGGAACGGTAAAAGGGAGACGTGCTTCATGAAAATCAAGTCGGAAGAAATTACATCGCTGCTTCGAGCTGAAATCGAGGAGTTCAAGAAAAAGTTGGATGTGCGCGACGTGGGCGTAGTCATTAAAGTGGGCGACGGAATCGCCACGATTTTTGGCCTGGAGCGTGCCATGTACGGCGAACTCTTGCAGTTTCCCAATAATGTCTACGGAATGGTCTTAAACCTTGAAGATGAAACTATAGGCACCGTGCTTTTTGGCTCCGACGAGCTGATTAAAGAAGGCGACCAAGTGCGCGGCACAGGCCGTGTTGTGGACGTGCCCATAGGCGATGCCATGATTGGCCGTGTGGTCAACGCGCTGGGCCAGCCCATTGACGGTAAAGGCATCATCAAAACTAATAAACGCCGCCCCGTAGAAGTGATTGCACCCGGCGTAGTGGACCGCCAGCCCGTCAAGGAGCCTCTTTTATCGGGTATCAAAGCCATTGATTCGATGATTCCCGTGGGACGCGGACAACGCGAATTAATCATCGGCGACCGCCAAACCGGAAAGACTGCCGTAGTGCTTGACACAATTTTGAATCAAAAAGGCCAGAACGTGATTTGCATTTATGTGGCGATCGGGCAAAAAAATTCCAGCGTGGCGCAAGTCATTAAAACTTTGGAAGAGCATGGCGCCATGGAATATACCATCGTGGTTTCAGCCACCAGCTCGGATTCCGCGCCTCTTCAATATTTAGCTCCGTACGCCGGCTGTTCCATCGGGGAAGAATTCCGCGACTCGGGCCGCCACGCGCTGGTTGTTTATGACGATTTATCGAAGCATGCCGCCGCGTACCGCCAGCTTTCGCTTCTCTTGCGCCGCCCGCCGGGCCGCGAAGCCTTTCCCGGGGATATTTTTTACACTCACTCACGCTTGCTGGAGCGCGCCGCAAAAATGAGCGATGCGCGCGGTGGGGGCTCACTTACCGCGCTTCCCATCATTGAAACGCAGGCCGGCGATGTTTCGGCGTACATTCCCACCAACGTGATTTCCATTACCGACGGGCAAATTTACCTGGAATCCGACTTGTTCTATCAAGGCATTCGTCCCGCCGTAAACGTAGGTCTTTCCGTCTCCCGTGTCGGCGGAAATGCACAGTTTAAAGCCATGCGCCAGGTGGCCGGCCGCTTACGGCTGGATTTAGCCCAGTACCGGGAAATGGAAGCCTTTGCCCGCTTCGGCACTGAGCTTGATGAGGCCACCAAGCAGCAGCTGGAGCGCGGGCGCCGTCTTGTGGAGCTTTTGAAACAAGATCAGTACGTGCCGATGCGCTTCGGTCTTCAAGTGGTGGTGATTTACGCCGGCGTAAACGGCTATGTGGATGATGTTGCGATTGACGATATCCGCAAATTTGAAAATAAATTTGTGCAATATCTGCTCACCGAGAAAAAGGGCTTGCTCGATAAAATCGAGGCCGCCCGCGAAATCACCGAAGACATCAAGCAAATGATTGAAGATGAAATCAAATTTTTCAAAAAAGATTTTGCCATAAAGGTTTGATGCAATGACGCTGCGCGAAATTAAAAGACGCTTGTTGGGCGTAAAAAATACGCAAAAAATCACACGAGCGATGAAAATTGTGGCTGCCACCAAGCTTAAGCGCTGGGAAAAAGACGCCCTCGGCGGCCGTCCGTTTTTCGAACACATTGAGAACATGATTCGTGATTTAGCGGCCGCCGGCGTAGGTGTGGCGAATCCGTATCTTACCGAGCGGCGCGTCAACAAGATGCTGATTATGCTGGTGACCTCCGACCGCGGGCTTTGTGGCGCATTCAATTCAAATTTAGCGCGAAAAGTTTTTGAATTTGCCAAGGGGGAGCGCGCGAAAGGAAAACAAGTAGAGTTGTACGTTATCGGCGCCAAAGGCATACGGTTTTTCACGGCTAAAGGCGAGCGCCTATTCAAATCGCTTCAAGGCCTGGAGCGGCGCGCCAAACAAGAGCTGGCTTGTGAACTGACCCGCGAGCTTGTGGGCCTTTTCACCGGCGGAAGCTTTGATGAAATCGTGCTTGCCTATAATGGCTTTGTCAACCGCTCCAGTTACGTAGGGCGCATTCAATCGTTTCTTCCTATTACCGTATTCAGGGAGGAAGAGGCGGCGGCCAAGGAAGAAAACAAGGGATTTTATGCCTTTGAGCCGACAGCGGAAGACGTGCTTGGAGTGCTCTTTCCGCTTTATTTGGAGTCGAAAATTTTCCGCTCGCTGATTGAATCGAAAACTTCCGAAGAGGCGGCGAGAATGCTTGCCATGGATTATGCCACGGAAAATGCGAGCGAAATCACCGATGAGCTGACGCTTTTATATAATCGCGTCCGCCAGTCGGGCATTACCAAAGAAATTTCAGAAATAGTCGGCGGCGCGGAGGCGTTGAGATAATAATTCCCCTCTAGAGAGGGGCACACTTGCCTGCCTGCCGGCAGGCAGGCGAGAGCAAGGGGGGGTGTGAAGGTAATAACTGAGTCTTTGCAAAACGACCTGATTGCTTGTCATTCCCGCGAAAGCCTTGCCTACCGGCAGGCAGGCGGGAATCCAGCGACTTTGTTTTTCAGACAATGCTAAAGTCACTGGACCCCCGCTTTCGCGGGGGTGACAAAGCAGCTACGCTCTTGCACCCCTCTTGAAGAGGGGAATTAATAAAGGAGAGTCAATCAATGAATTTCGGTAAAGTAAAACGTGTTATCGGTCCCGTGGTTGATGTGGAATTTCCAGACTCACTGCCCGCCATTTTACACGCGCTTGAAATCGATCATGAGGAAAGCGGTGTCAAGCTCAACATTACTTTGGAAGTGCATCAGCACTTGGGCGACAACCTGGTGCGCTGCGTGGCGCTTTCATCCACCGACCGCCTCTCTCGCGGCGTCAGAGTAAAAGACACAGGTCATGCGGTTCAAGTGCCCGTAGGCCACGAAACCCTGGGCCGCATGTTCAACGTAACCGGCCAAGTTATCGACGGAGGCGCTCCGATGAGCGCCGATGTGAAGCGCATGTCGATTCACCGTGAGCCGCCGGCGCTTCTCGAGCAAGATACGCGCACCAAAGTGCTGGAAACCGGAATTAAAGTGGTGGACTTACTCGCACCCTACAGCCGCGGCGGAAAAATCGGGCTGTTTGGCGGCGCGGGCGTAGGGAAAACCGTGATCATCATGGAGCTCATTCGAAATATTGCCGTAGAGCACAGCGGATTTTCCGTGTTTGCCGGCGTGGGGGAGCGCACCCGCGAAGGAAACGACTTGTGGCTGGAGATGAAAGAGTCGAAAGTCATCGACAAAGCCGCGCTGGTGTTCGGCCAAATGAACGAGCCGCCCGGAGCGCGTTTCCGCATCGGTCTCACGGGGCTCACCATCGCGGAATATTTTCGAGATGTGGAGCATCAAGACGTGCTGCTTTTCATCGATAATATTTTCCGTTTTGTGCAGGCCGGCTCTGAAGTATCCGCTTTACTTGGCCGCATGCCCTCAGCCGTAGGCTATCAGCCCACGCTCGGCACCGACGTCGGCGAACTTCAGGAGCGCATCACTTCCACCAAGCAAGGTTCTATTACTTCGGTTCAAGCCATTTATGTGCCGGCCGACGACTTAACCGACCCGGCCCCGGCCACTACGTTTGCGCACTTGGACGCCACCACGGTGTTAAGCCGCAGAATCGTCGAGCTTGGAATTTATCCGGCCGTAGACCCGCTGGAATCCACCTCAAAAATTTTGGATCCTCGCATTGTAGGCGAAGAGCATTACAAAGTAGCGCGCGACGTGCAGGCCGTGCTTCAGCGCTATAAAGACCTGCAAGACATTATCGCCATTTTGGGTATGGACGAATTGTCCGAAGAAGACAAAGTGATTGTCTCGCGTGCCAGAAAAATTCAGCGCTTTTTCTCGCAGCCATTCTTTGTGGCGCAGGAATTCACGGGGCGAGCGGGACGTTTCGTTCAATTGCACGATACCATTCAAGGTTTTAAAGAAATTGTGGAAGGCCGCCACGACGATATTCCCGAGCAGGACTTCTACATGGCCGGCGCCGTCGGGGAAGTGGTGGAGCGTTACGAATCGAGGAAGAGGAAGAAGTGACACGGAGTGTCATCCCGGGCTTGACCCGGGATCCAGCGACTTTGATTTTAAAAAATTTTAAGTCACTGGATTCCCGCTTTCGCGGGAATGACAACATTGCATGATCCCAGAAAAATTAAAACTCAACATCATCGGCTATGACCGTATCATTTATCAAGGCGAGGCCGACTTCGTGGTGCTGCCCACCGAGTGGGGCGAGCTGGGCGTTTTGCCCGGCCACACCCGGCTTTTTGCGCTGCTTCGTCCCGGAAAAATCCGCGTGAAAAATCACGGCGCTGATGAATCGTATCCGGTAAAAAATGGCGTAATCAAAATTAAGCCGGATGAAGTTGAAGTCCTGAGCCAGTAAACCGCCATGTACGGCACCTTGTATGTAGTCAGCACGCCCATTGGAAATCTGAAAGATATTACCCAGCGCGCTTTGGACACTTTGGCGTCCGTCGAGCTGATTCTGGCCGAAGACACACGGCACACGGCCAAACTGCTTTCTCATTATCAAATCAAAACGCCCAGCACAAGCTTTCATGAGCATTCAGGGAAAAAAAAAATTGACTGGGCGCTTGCCAAGTTAAAAGAAGGAAAAAATTTGGCGCTGGTTTCCGATAGCGGCACCCCGCTCGTAAGCGACCCGGGTTTTCCTTTGGTGCGCGCCGCGCGGGCAGAAGGCATTCCGGTGGCGGCCATTCCCGGCGCCTCGGCGCTTCTGACGGCCGTAGCCGCGGCCGGGGTTGCGCTCGAGCGGTTTGTGTTCGAAGGTTTTCTTCCGCCTAAGGGCAGTGCGCGCGGCGAGCGCCTGGAGAAAATCCGCACGGAAGAGTCCACAATGGTTCTCTACGAATCGCCGTATCATGTCATAAAACTTTTGGAAAATTTGCGTGAAATTTTGGGCGGGGAGCGGGCGGTGGTGATTGCCCGTGAGCTCACCAAGCTTCATGAAGAATTTGTGCGGGGCACGGTGGGTGAGCTTATCGAGAAATTCTCCAAGCAAACCCCGCGCGGCGAGTTTGTGGTTATCATACCGAAACGCCGTTCAGGAGCCGGCGGGCAGGATTCAGGGAAGCTCGACACCGATTCCTGGTAAGCGTTCAGGGTGGGTGTCATGCCAGCGTAGGCTGGCATCTTGTTTTGAGATTTTTCCGCCCAAGGCGGATCCGCCTTTGGCGGAAAGATTCCGGCCTTCGCCGGAATGACACCCACTCTGAACGCCGTACGCTAAAAAACTATGAAACATTCAAAAACACTTCCAGCCATTGCTATCCTGGCTTCCGGCAACGGCTCCAACGCCGAAAATATTATCCGGGCGGTCGAGGCAAAAAAACTCCGTGCCCGCATTGCCTTTGTTTTTTCCAATAAGCGCACGGCAAAGGTGCTCGATCGGGCCAGGTGCCTGGGTGTTCCGTACGTGTCCTTTGAGGTGAAAGATTTCAAGAGCCGGGCTGAATATGAACGGGCGCTGCTTTTGTTTCTCAAAAAAGAACGAGTGGATTTCATTATTTTAGCCGGATACATGCTGCTTTTGGGAAATCCCTTTACGCGCAAATACAAAAATCGTATCGTTAATATTCGTCCCTCGCTTCTGCCCGCATTCAAAGGAACTCATGCCATTCGGGATGCCCATGAATATGGCGTCCGGGTGAGCGGTGTTACGGTGCATTATGTGGTGCCCGAGTTGGATTCGGGCCCGATTATTCTGCAGCAAGCGGTGACGCTTCGGCCCGGAGAATCGCTTCACAGTTTTGAGAAAAGAATTCATCAAGCAGAATATGAATTGTATCCGGAGGCCTTGAAGAAGGTACTGGGACAAAAATAGGAGAAATACATGCCCGAAAAAATTAAAAAAGTACATGCGCGTGAAATCATTGATTCCCGGGGAAATCCCACGGTAGAAGTAGATGTTTGGCTTGAGGGCGGTGCGCTGGGCCGTGCGGCAGTTCCCAGCGGGGCCTCCACCGGCGAGCACGAGGCCGTAGAGCTTCGCGATGGCGATAAAAAACGCTTTGGCGGCAAAGGCGTATTGCGCGCCGTAAAAAATGTGAATAGCATCATCGCCCCTAAACTGGTGGGACGCGATGCCTCCAAACAACGATTGATTGACGAATTCTTAATGGAGCTGGACGGCACCGAAAACAAAAGCAAACTCGGCGCCAACGCCGTGCTGGGCGTATCGCTTGCCGCCGCGCACGCTGCGGCCAACGCACGCAATCTTCCGCTTTTTCAATATATCGGGGGCGAGCGGGCGAACGTGCTTCCTGTGCCCATGATGAATATCATCAACGGCGGTTCGCATGCCGACAACAATGTAGACTTGCAAGAATTCATGATTATGCCTTTTGGCGCCGAAACATTTTCCGACGCTCTGCGCATGGGCGCTGAAATTTTTCATGCGCTCAAGAAAACTTTGCACGCAAAGCATTTGTCTACGGCTGTGGGGGATGAAGGCGGATTTGCGCCCGACTTACAATCGAATGAAGAAGCCATTGAGGTGATTCTCGAAGCGATTCAGGCCGCAGGCTACAAACCCGGGGTGGAAATAAAAATTGCCCTCGACCCGGCCTCCAGCGAGTTCTACAAAGACGGCAAATATATTCTGAAGGCCGAAACCAAATCAGTGCGCACTTCCGCGGAGATGGTGGATTTTTACGAATCGTGGGTAAAACGCTTTCCGATTTTCTCTATCGAAGACGGCGTGGCCGAGAACGATTGGGAAGGCTGGAAGCTTTTGACCGAGTGCATCGGAGCCACGACACAGCTTGTGGGTGACGATTTATTCGTGACGAACACCAAGCGCCTCAAGATGGGTATTGAGCGTGGCGTGGCCAATTCTATTTTGATTAAGGTGAACCAAATTGGCACGCTCACGGAAACCATTGATGCCGTGCGCCTGGCGCATGAAAACAGCTACACGGCGGTGATGAGCCACAGAAGCGGTGAGACGGAGGATACCACCATCGCCGATTTGGCCGTGGCGCTTCGCTCGGGACAAATCAAAACGGGTTCTATGTGCCGTACCGACCGCGTTGCCAAATACAATCAACTGCTGCGTATCGAAGAGCTGCTGGGCAAGAAGGCTCAGTATGCAGGCGCCATTGCCGATTTCTTCAAGCGCAAAAGCTCAGCCAAACCGGCAGCCAAAAATAAAAAATCCCCTCTGGAAAAAGGGGCTCCCCGTTAGCGGCGACGGCGAGGTGTGCGAGGTGTGTGATGAACCGGAGCGGTTATGCGCTTCTTTTTATTGCCGGCGTGGTGATTTTTTTGGCCGTGTTCTATTTGCCTAGCTATCAGAAATATCACGAGCTGGAGCGCGAATACGAAAAAATCAATCAAGCCATTGAGCAGCTCGAGGCCAACAACATCGAACTGCGCGAAGAAGCGCGCTTGCTTCAGACCGACCTAAAATATTTGGAGAAAGTGCTGCGCGAAGAATTGGGCATGGTCAAGCCCGGCGAAGTAGTGTACAAATTCGTGCGCCCAAGCCCGCAAAATCCGGGAACGGGAACGAAAAATCCAAAACCAGCGCCGGGCAGGGAAGTGCGGCCGCAATAACAAGGATCTTCCTCTCTCCTCCGTACTCTCTCCTCTTTCTTTTCACAATGCGCGAAACGTAAGACATCCGTCAGACGGATTGGACACGCGGAGCGTAGCGGATAGGCTTTAAGCCGCTTTGGCCCGGCGTACCATTTCCCGGCAGGTGTCGGCGCATTGCATACAGGTGCTGGCGCAAGACTGCATCGCCAAATCTTCACGCATGCGCGCACAGTCGCGCGCGCACTTTTCGCAGATTTCGGCGCAGATCGCGCAAAGCTGCGAAAAATAGGGCGAGGCGATCGTAAGAAAACTCGCCGTGGCATAGCAAATTTCCATGCATTCCATCAAGGTATGGATATGCTGGGCCTCGGCGTGCTTGCCGCCTTTGTCCAGGCAGTGCAGCATCGTTTCCTTGCACGCCTTGTGCGCCTCGAAACAAAACTCAATACAGCGTCCCATTTCTCCGTTCATAGGAGAGTGATAGCTAACTTTCATGAATGCCTCCCTCTGTCATATGTCATAACCTAACTCGTAATCGTAATGCCCCATGCCCAAAGTCAAGAGGGCAATATCTGTGCCATACTATCGCTCACCTACTACGCTGTTTCCTAAGTTCGTATAGGGTTAAAGGAAAAATATGATCTAACAGGCGGCCCCTCTCCCTCCACCGGAGGGAGAGGGATCAAGGGTGAGGGTGGGTGGTGAAAAGGGCACGAAATTTCAAACCCTCACCCCTTCCCCTCTCCCTTTCCGCCTCGGCGGATCCGCCTGAGGCGGAAAAAGAGAGGGGCCGCGAGTTAAAGTATTTAAATCCTATACGAACTTAGGAAACGACGTACTACATCGCCATACTATCGTTT
>JACQQR010000104.1 GCA_016206875.1 Candidatus Omnitrophota bacterium | reverse complement strand
ACAGCAGGAAGAATGGCCCGTGCCGTTCGGATCGCCGTTTCATGCCCATCCACCAAGGAGCGAATCATGTCTTCGGCCTTCGGAATACCCCGATCTTCTTTAATGGAAGTAAGCGACGTCAATTCCGCATAAGTCCCGGGAGCCGGATAACCCAACGCCCGGATACGTTCGGCAATCAGGTCTACAGCCGTCCACAAATCATTGTAGTGCTGCTCAAACATCAAGTGCAGCGTTTGAAACATGGGACCGGTGACATTCCAGTGAAAATTATGGGTTTTTAAGTAGAGCGTGTACGTATCCGCCATAAAACGGGATACCCCTTGTGCAATTTCTTTTCTCGCTTGTTCGGATATACCTATGTCAATAGGAATTGCTGTTTGCCTTGCCATAAAAACCTCCTTGTGAACGCCTTGTTATTAACTTGAGTTGGACTGTTTTCCACAAAAGTTTTAGGATACTGGATTCTCGCCTGCCTGCCGGTAGGCAAGGTTTGCATGGGAATGACAAAGTTTCGGACGGAAATAAAAGAGGTACAACACGCCCGCCGCCAGCACAAATCCCAATGAAATCAGTTGCGCTTGCGTCATGCCCCATAGCACAGGCAAATTATCCCCGCGGAAAAATTCCCCCGTAAAACGGTTTTGGCCGTATAGCACCAAATACATCACCGTAATTTCTCCGGTAAAACACCGGCGCGGATAGCGATAGGCCAAAAACAAAAATAATATCAAGTCGAAAAGAGCGAAATAAAGCTGCGTGGGATGCACGGGAGATTCCAAAAAAGGAAATTGCACGGCCCACGGAAGATTCGACGGCGTGCCCCAGCAGCAGCCGTTTAAAAAACAGCCGACTCGTCCGAAGGCCATGGCCAAAGAAACCGCCGGAAAATATAAATCCGTAAGCTCAAAAAAGTGTACACGGCGAATCCACGAGAACACCGCAAGAGCGGCCACAGCGGCAATGAGCCCGCCATAAATTACGAGCCCTCCCTGCCAAATAGCGAACACTTCCAGCGGATTTTCCAAATAATAATCCCAGTGCTGAAGAATATAGAAAACGCGCCCGCCTAAAATGCCTACAAAGGTAAGTATGAGAATCAAGTCGATGATTTGGGAGGTCTCGAGGCCTGCTACCGGAGGCCGGCGGGACAAATAAAATACGGCTGCAAGCACGCCTAAGGCAAACATGAGGCCGTAGCTATAAAGATGAGCCTGTCCGATTTCGAATAAAATTGGATACATAAATTTCCAGCGTACAGCGTTCAGAAAGTGGCTGTCACTTTAGTGTCACTTTTTTGACTTTTTTTAAAAATTGTGATTATCAAAATTCCCACTCCTACCGTAATCAATGAATCGGCAACATTAAACACCGGCCAAATGCGAAAATCGAGAAAATCCACCACCGCCCCGCGCGTCAGGCGATCCGTTAGATTGCCGACGGCGCCTCCCAAAATAAATCCTAATGCCAAACGACGGCTGAAAGATTCACTACGCATAGAAAAAGCCAGCAGGGAAAGAACCAGGATGCCGACTACAATGGCCGCAAAAAGCAGCGGCGAACCGCCATGAAAAAATCCAAAAGCAATGCCCGTATTACGCACCAAGGTAAGATAAAAAATTTGAGGAATCACCGGCACAGATTGATGGTCTGATAGAAAATACAAAACAACGGCTTTCGAGGCTTGGTCAAGACACAGCACTAAAACCGCCACTAAAGGCAAAAACCACATTCTCGGACGGCGGGCTTGAGTATTCAAGGAAATTTTTCAGGAGGTGGAACGGGTTTGGTTCTTCTTTTCTTCTTCCTGCTTACACTTAATGCACAGCCGCGCGTAGGGCACGGCTTTCAGCCGTTCCATGCTGATGGGAACACCGCATAACTCACAATGGCCATAAGTGCCTTCTTCAATTTTTTTCAACGCTTCATCAATGCGGTTCAGGAGCTTTTGCTCGGTGGAAGCAATATCCAGGCTGAATTCCCTGTCGAAATTGTCGGTGGCTACATCGGCCATGTGAAAGGTATAGCCGGAAAGATCGCCCGAGGCGTCCCTTTGGCTTAACTTGAGATTGTCATTTGTGATGTGATCAATGCCCGCGGCCAATTGCTTCCGCTTGTCCTCCAGCTGCTTTTTGATTTTGTCGTAATTGCGCTTTATCACGTAGTGCCTCGCTTTCCAGAACCTGTCACCAATGAAGTATAACCTAGAACTTTCTTACGCGCTACGTATGCGGGAGCACGAAAGCGGTAGATTATACCCGTGAGTTTTCCAACTGCAAGAAAGAAAAAAGAAAAAAAGGGACTGCCCCCAAAGGGGACTGTCCCTAAAACACCGCAAAAGCCGCTTTCACAAGCCGCATAAACAAGTCCTTTTCCACCTTCAGCCGGCTAGTGGCCTGCGACCAGGCAAAAGGGACAGTCCCCTTTTCCGCCAAAGAACGGATCCCCCGAGGCGGAGGGGCGAGCTCCTTTTTTTTCTTGGCCGCAATGGCGTCCTGATACACTTCCAAAGCCTCGCGGCTTGTGCGTTCAATAGAAAATTGCTTGGCCGTTTTCCTCGCCCCTTTTTTTAACCGGCTCCATGCCTGTTTATCCTGGCGATAGCACCAGAATAGGGCGCGCGCAAAATCGGCCCCATTGCATGAAGCTAGCAGCCTGCCATTTTGACGATCGCGCACCACTTCGCGCACCCCCGGAGAGTCAATCGCCACAACCGGTATTCCGGCGGCCATGGCTTCAGTCACTACCATTCCCTGAGTCTCGCTTATCGAAGCAAAAGCGAACACGTCTAATGCGTGATATGCCGCCACTAATTTTTCGCCTCGTTGGATTCCGGCAAAATGCACGCGGCTCTTTATATTTTGAATTGTTGCAATCTGCCTGATTTCTTTTTCTAAAGATCCGCTTCCTATCAATACAAAATGGGCATTTTCTTCTCTGGCAAGAAATTGAAACACCGCGCGGGCAAGAAATTCCAGATTCTTTTCCGGCGAAAAGCGTCCCGAATAGCCAATCACGTAAGCGCCGGGCGGGATGCCCAGGCGCTTTCTCAACGGCCGCCCATCCGGCAGCCGATACATTT
>JACQQR010000105.1 GCA_016206875.1 Candidatus Omnitrophota bacterium | reverse complement strand
TGGAGATGATTGAATCATGAAAGAACCAATACCCATGCAAGAAGTTCACCAGTGGCGTCGTAGAATCTACGAAGAAGAAAAGCATTTATCACGCGAACAACGCCTTGAGAACATCAAACATAATGCACTGGAAGCTGCCCGCAAGTATGGGCTCAAAATTCGCCGGGCCAAAAAGGCTGCTTGATGCGATCCCGAGAAGAAATTTTTATTTCAATTCTTTGGGGATTTCGTTGATTTTGGCGGCTAGAATGAAGTCGTTTTCGGAGAGGCCGCCAATAGCGTGGGTGGAAAGCTTTATCGTGAGGTTTCTGTAGCCGGTAAGGTGAAGGTCTGGGTGATGGTCCTCGCTTTCAGCTAGGCGGGCAATGGCATTAATACACGCCACAGCAGCCATGAAATGCTTCATTTTGTATTGGATGGATATCGATTTTCCGGATGGGTCTGCCTGCCAGCCGGGAACGGAGGCAAGACCCGCTTTGGCCTGAGCTATAGTTAAAGCCGGAATGCCGCCTTCACACGGCTTACATTTTTTCTTCAAAAAATTTTCGGACATAAGTGCCTCCGGTCACCATTTCATTTGGATTCCGCTTTCCACGGCCTGCTCACGCTCTGAGGCGCGGGCGTGCAGAAACAAATCGGCCTTGCCGCCTAATAATTTGGTCATCATCGTGCCTTGAATGCCCAGCGGCTCACCGTCTTTGCGGAAAAGTTCCACGTCTATTTTGCCGCGGCCGGTCCATTTGTAACCGGCGCTCAGGCGAATTTCTTCCACTCTGCCTGATGCATATTTCGTCTCAAATCCAATTTCAAGCGGCCCGCGCACACGCCAGCTTCCCACGAGCCGGATTGTCTGAAATTGCCGCCGCAGTTGATTGGCAACTTCAATGCCGATTCGGAAAAGAATTTGAGAGTTTTTGCCCGAGGATTCCATGCGCAAAAATTCTGCCCGGAAGCGGAATACCGAATCACTCCTGCCTTCCACGCGATATTCTAAAAAGCCCTGCTCGGCGATCTGCCAAACGCCTTGAAATCTCAAGGTTTGAAGGCGCTTGCGTCCCCGTTTCAACTGTTCTTCCAAATAGCGATAGACAATCTCATGATTTGTAAGCGCTTTCCACCGGCCTTCAAAGACGAGACGCCCACGGAAAGAATCCCTGTAAGAAAGCGCAAAGGCAATGCGATTTTGCGCATCAGTCTGCCAATGCCCCTGAAATTTGAAAAGCCGTGTTGTAGAGGCTCCGCCTGAGCGGCGCGTGGTGACTGAAAACACAAGTTTGTACGCTTCTTTACTGACAAAACCGGCTCCCAGCACAAGCTCTTCCCCGGTTTCTTCCAGCTGAAACACCAACCGGTGTTGCTTGTCAAGCCGCCAGGTGCCGGAAAATTCCAGGGTTTGATTCGGAGAAACCCATCCGTTTTCCTTGAGTACGCCGGGAATCTCAATCATTTGGTAACGAAGAGTTTGCGCGGGGGATAATTCGAAATATCCGGGCAAAAGCACGGATCTTGTGGAAAGACCTGAAGGCAGTTCCACAACCAGCCGGTTCCCCGGATTTACGGAGTACTTCAAGCGGGATTTGTTCTTAGAGCCTGTCCGGCTATTAGCAAACATGGGTTTGAGGAAGGGCCTTTTCCACAGCTTCTTTGAGCATTTCCAGTGTAAATGGCTTTCGAATCAGGTGAAATGGCTGACTTTTTAGAATTTCTTCCACAACCCCGTCCAAATCCACTTGTCCCGTCATCATGATAATCCCGATATCCGGTTGCAGGGCTACAGCCCTCCGGCAGCTCATAAAGCCATCCAGGTCCGGCATATTGATATCGGAAATGAGCAAATCAAATTTATATTTGTCCAACCGGTCCAGAAATTGGCCCGTATCAAAAGCGGCCGCAGTTTCATAACCCAAAGTTTCAAGCATTCTCGAGCAGGTTTCAGCCAGGGCCGCATCATCATCTACTACTAAAATTCTAGCCATGTCTGATCTCCCTTCTTCTATCATCTACTCAAATGCTGCCGCATGCAGCTTAAGATTCCCTTACGCTAGGATTAAGATTTGTTAATGTTGCCCAGATTTTCGCTCTATACTCTTCCACCATTCT
>JACQQR010000098.1 GCA_016206875.1 Candidatus Omnitrophota bacterium | reverse complement strand
TTACGCAAGGCGTGTTTTCCGGAAACTTTTTCAACGAACCGCGGGTGTGCGCCCTGCCGCTGTTTGCCCGGGCGCAAAATATCAAAGTTGATTCCCTCACGGAAGAGATCCCCCTTTTTGATCGGCACCAAGGCTTGAAGCGCGCGATGAGCAAACTGCCTGAGTTCCTCTTCCCATTGACTTACTTTTTTTTCTCCTGACCCGCGAAGTTTTTCACTCGAGCGCACGGCCTGGACCAATTCGGCGAGCTCAGAAGGAGTCAGGGCAAAGGGATGATCAGGACCTGGCAAGCGGTTATCCAAAGTAAAATGTTTTTCGATTGCACAAGCACCCAAAGCTACGGAGGCCACCGGAGCGTAAACCGGATGCCGGCTGTGATCGGATAAACCGACCGGCAGATTAAATTTTTTATACAGTTCGGGAATGACGGCAAGATTCAAGCTTTCGGGCGGAGCCGGATATTTGGCCGTGCATTGCATCAAATAGACCTGGCCAGAGCCGCGTTCTTTTAGAAAATGTACGGCAAACTCAATATCCTCTAACCGACTGGCTCCTGTTGAAACGAATACCGGCTTTTTAGTTTTTGCCACAGCTTCCAAGAGCCGCACATGATTGATTTCGTAAGAAGCAATTTTATGGATTCGAACATAGGGATCCACAGCTTCTAAATCAGAAACAGAGAAAGGAGAGGACATAAATTCGATTTTCTTTTTTTTGCAATACTCCGCTAATAGCGGGATCATTTCATACGGCATAGACAAATCGCGGAAAATATCCGGAATCGACGCGCGAAAACCAGCTTCAGCCAAATAATCGCTCTCTCCCGCATTGGGTACGTACACGGTATGGGCCCGGTACGTCTGAAATTTCACGGCATCGCAACCGGCTTGGGCAGCAACGTCAATTAAAGCCTTGGCCATCCCGAGATCGCGCTCGGGCGTGCCCATACGCCAATTCGAGCCCGCTTCTGCGATAATCCAAACATGGTTTGTTTTTCCGATCTCGTGAATATTCATTCCATTCTATCTCCTTTCATACACATCAATAATCTCACCGTTGGCCCTGCGCATGAGCAACTCCCGCCAGGTGGAAGCTCCTCCCGTTCGAATTCTTTTTTCTACAGCAGATGTAATTTCTTTATCTTTATACGGAGTAAAGCCAGCGATTTTCTTCGTTTCACCGGAAAGTGATTGCTCGAACCGGGCATTTGGCAAAGCCAATAATTGAGGCAAGATAATATACTGAATCCCCTCTTTTTTCAGTATATCCATATCATAGGGCATCTGAGGCTGTGTAGAAAGATAACTGGTTTGATTATTCGGATGATCATTTAAATAATACAAATAAAATGATTGCTGCCGACGCGCCAATTCCATCAACTTTTCATACCGCTTAAGCTTGGGACCGCTCAGACGGCCATCCATCTTCAGTTTTTCAACAAGCTTGGCCATTTGTTCTGGGTCTCGTGTAAAACGCGGTGTAAAAAAGTAAGGCTCTCCCAAAGCAACCTTCGAACCGGAAGGCAATACCTCCGCCAGTTTTTCCAAAGCTTCAGTCCGTGTATCTTTTTGAAGAAAAAGATGATCTGAAAGAACGGACTTTGATAGATTTGGCAAAGATATCACAAATACCAAAAGAAAAAACACAAGCCCGGATTGAATAGAAAGCCATTCAGAAATTTTGACTAAAAACCATGCAGCAATGATGAGCAAAAAAGGCACGATCGGAAGCACATAACGGTCGTGCGGCTGGCTGGCGCGGGTCAGAAGAACGTAATAGCTCAGCACCCAAAGCGAAAGCAGCCATATTTTCTTCTCTTTTAAAATTGCTCCGGCCAATATTCCGCCCAGCGAAATAATTAAAATCGGAATACCCACTGCATTAACCAGCGAATACCACAGGTGATGCGACCATACCGGCGCGCCTTCTTCCACGCTGACTAGAACTTGCATCTCTTTAATAAAAAATTGAAAGTCAATCAGCGCAAAAGGATTGAAAAGAAAAAAGGATAATAGGCTTATGCCTGCGGCAAGCCAAAGCGTGCGCGGAAAAAGATAATCGACGAACCCGGCCTTTTGTCCCCGCAGTTTTAAATAATGAGCGGCGGTCAGCACTACGGCCAGCCAAACTCCGTTGTATTTCATAGCGCAAGCCATGCCTACAAAAAAGCCGCCCCATAAGTAGTTAGATATTTTGTTCTCTTCAAAAATTCGGAGAACAAAAAACATTCCGCCGATTAAAATGGTCAGAAGCGGGATATCTAAATAATAATAGTGGCAATCTCGAACGTGGAGGAAATTAACGGCCAACAACCAAGCGGCGGTCAATCCCACTTTCAGATTAAAAAACCGCCGGCCTAATAAAAATACAAGCCATGCGCTGAATGTGCCCAAGAGCGCACCAAACACCACACGAGCGATCAAATAAAACGGGGTTGGATTTGCTAAAAAATATTCCAAGAAAGAATCTGCATCCGGGAAAAATCCGAATAAATGGCCGGCAAAATAAAAAAGCACATAAAAAGGGAATAATAAATGAGTCACCAGAGGCGGAAGCTGAAAAAAATGAGGATTGAGGTCTCCCGTGCCGTAGGCCAGGGCTTGATGCACTTCCAGGGCTTCATCGGCATGATAATTATAAGGCAGGCCGAAATGGATGCCACTGAGGCGAAGGGCCAAAGCAACGGCGAGGATGAAGAAAATAGGGAGAGAAGGGCTCATGTCCTTCTTCATAATCGAGCCCTTTGTTGTCATTCTAAAATCCTTCGCTTGTCATGCTGAGCGCAGCGAAGCATC
>JACQQR010000102.1 GCA_016206875.1 Candidatus Omnitrophota bacterium | reverse complement strand
TGGCCCAGCCGCCCGTATTCCATCGAACTCTCTTGGGCGGCGGTCTAAAGTCTACTCTGGCTTCACGCGAGTTGATAGAATCAAAATGGCCATTCCCGTTTTCATACAGGGCATAAAAATCCGTAGGGTGGGAAGAAAACTCTTCTATATCTTTGAGTTCCAAAGAAGGGTCCGGCCGGAGCCGGCCATTTTGGTAGAGAACGTTTGATGGCTGAGATAACGGGGAACTCGTTAAAAATGACTGCGTATTCGCTTGAGGTTGCGTCTGATAAGCAGATCGATTGGCTTGCGGGGCATTCCCGGAATTGCCAACTGAAGTTTGCGCTTGAGCAGATTGCGAAGCTGGGGCTTGTGCAAGCGATGGGTTAGCTAAAGTAACTTGTTGGAAACAAAATAAAAAAAGCATAAACCAAATAGACACTCGAAAACCCGCTCTTTTAAAATACCCCATCATTCTCCCCCTGTCTTTTACTTGAGTTCATAAATTAATTATTATTTTTCTGAGCTTCAATAAATCGTTCCAAGGCCTTCATGTCATCATAAGATCCACCAATACGACGGAGACATTCATACATATAGTCCCATGTATGCTTTCCTGAATGAATCTCATTGGGAACGATTGAAAATAAGTGCTCTTTTTTCTCTTTCCTATAATCTTGATAAAGCTGGGCTTTATAACCGCGGTAAGCAAGAAATGCCGCCATCCATGGAATGCTTGCATTAGCAAGAATTCCATTTTTTATCGTTAGCATTCCTTTTTTTGATCGTGAAGAAAACCGTGTGGAAGCAGATTCAACTACACAGTCAATGTGATTTGCAATTATTTTAAAAGCAGGCAGGTCTTTCTCATAAAGAAGCGATAGCCCTTGTTCAATTTGCACACGAAATATTCCATCTCCATAAATCTCAATTTGATGAAAGGTTGCCTTGGGCAAGCAAAAGCTTCTCACTAAGGCAACCGCCTCCTGAATCACTTGAATGATTTTCATTTAGCCTTCTTCAAATTGTTTATTGTGCGCTTTTGCTTACGGGTACAGAAAAACGACCCAGAGGCGTTGCTGCCAGCGCCAGGCTAGAAATGAGTTTCAAGAAATACCTCATCTACCAGCTTTTCATATGGCCCTTCTTGAGCGGTACTAAGGCATTTTTTTCTTCTGAAACGCCCGGTTCTCCGTGCCTTTTCGGAGTCTGTCGAGATTGGAACGATGCATATAAACAACCAGGCAGGCCAGCACAAAACTGAATATGAATAAGAATGTATATTCAGGGATTCCTCGATAAAGCAGGCCGATAAAAAGCACCAGACTAAATGCAGCTGTCATGGAACCTATGGCGATGTAGTGTGTGAGGCGTGTGGTGATATACCACACAGCTCCGGCAGCCAAAGCAGCCCAAGGAACAATGGCCAAAAATACTCCTCCGGATGTGGCCACTCCCTTTCCCCCTTTAAATTTGAGGAACACCGGCCAGTTATGCCCCAGGATGCTGGCGCATCCCATCAGGAGTCCCGCCACTTTTGGCAGGGCACAAAAATCATAAAAGGGACAGTCCCCAGAGGGGACAGTCCCTACGAGTAAGGGGAAAAAGTAGGCTGGAACAAATCCTTTGGCTACATCCACAATCAATACTAAAACGCCCCATTTTTTCCTAGCACGCGAAATACATTGGATGCGCCGACATTGCCGCTGCCGTGGCGGCGTATGTCAATGCCTTTTGCTATTTTTCCGGCTACATAAGCCGTAGGAATAGAGCCCAATAAATAGGCAAAAACTATTAATAAAACATACACAATCACGTTTTTTCCTTTTCCTCAGTAAGGATTAAACGGATGCCCACACCCGTCAGTTTAAAATGCTCAATGAATTGATGCTTAAAAAAATTCCAATAATTGTCCGGAACTTTTTCTTTATGCTTAAGAAATAGGCTGAACCGGAGAGGTTTTGCGCCGATCTGAACCATATATTTCAACGAGCCGCCTTGAGGCGGATGCGCCCTCTTCATTTTTTCCAAAAACTCGTTGAGCTCGTGCGTGGTGAATTTTCTTGAATAATTTTCATAAACACCCACGGCCGCTTGAATGGGCTTTAAAATATTTTTTCCGCTCAATGCCGACATAGCAAAAAGCGGATACCCCGTAAGATAATTTACGTTTTGATAAAACTGTTTTTCATAAAGATTCCATTTTCTTTCCCCGGCCAAATCCCATTTATTGGCGGCCAGCACCAGTCCTTTTTTTTCATCCAGAATTTGGTCCAGCACCCGTTTGGAATCCCTTCGAATGCCCAGATGGCTATCGAAAAGAAGAATTACCACATCGGCCATAGAAATAGCTTCTCGCGTTCTAGAAAAACTGAATAATTCCGTAGCTGATTTAATTTTTTTGTTATGCCGTAAACCGGCTGTGTCGACAACGCGAATGCGCTTGCCTTCAAAGAGAAGAAATTCTTCGATAAAATCCCGTGTGGTTCCCGGAATCGGCGAAACAATCACCCGCTCTTCTTCCAGAAGTTTATTGAGATAAGTAGATTTGCCGACATTGGGTTCCCCCACAATGGTTAAAGTAAATTGGTAGGGTGGCGGTTCTGAGGCGCCCGATTGAGCCGGAAGCAAACCGACAACTTCGTCTAAAAGATCTCCTACGCCCAGCCCGTGAGTTGCGGAAATCGTACTCGTGCGTGAAAATCCAAGGCGGAAAAACTCGGAAGATTTTAACAATCTGTCTTTGATATCAATTTTATTGATAACCAGAATCAATTTTTTATCGTATTTACGGAGCAAATCAGCAAATGTTTCATCGACAGGGGTCAGGCCGGCTTCTACGTCTACTACGAAAAGAATCGTATGGGCTTCTTCCAAAGCCTTCTGCACTTCTTTGGCTACTTTTTGTGTGAGCGTATCCGGGCTTTTAAACTCAAAGCCGCCTGTATCGACTAGGCGAAACGTTTTTCCGTTCCACTCCGTGTTTTCGTAGAGACGGTCGCGTGTGGTGCCGCTTTCGCGCTGAACAATGGCTTTACGCTTTTCGATGATCCGGTTAAAAAGAGTGGATTTACCGACATTGGCCCGTCCAACAATGGCTACAACGGGAAGCTTAGGATACGGAGACTTCACGAAGCCGTCTCCCCTCACGTACAATATACACGAGGCCCGATGAAACCGTTAGGAGTGCGGTGATATTCCAGAGAATGGACACAGTCGGATGTTCGAGCAGGAGCAAAACTAAAGTCATCATTTGAAACACCGTGGTAATTTTTCCTAAAAAGTTCGGGGACACATTAATTTTCCCCGTGGTAAAAAAAAGAATTAAAAGGCCCATGATGATCAAAAAATCCCGCGAGGTGATTAACACCACAACCCAGATAGGCGGTTTGATGGGAAAATGAGCTTGAAAACAGATACTTAATAGTGTTCCGATTAAAAGAAGCTTGTCTGCCACCGGATCGAGCAGAGTGCCGATTTCTGTTCTTTGATGAAAAACGCGGGCCACGTAGCCATCAACGGCATCGGTGGCGCAACCTAAAAGAAAGAGTCCCAGAGCCAGCAAGCGGAGAGATTCTGTTTTTCCGTCATAATAAGCAATGGAAATAATAATGACGGGAACCAATAAAATGCGCAGAAGTGTAAGGCCAATGGCTAGATTCATGAGTTTGATGGATCCCGGCTCGCGCACCGCTTTCAGCGGTGTCTTGGCCGGAATGACAACACCAATTACTGCAGATATTTCAGCTCATCTCCTGTTACCGGATCATATTTGAAGCGCTCGGGAAATGTCTGGCCGGTTTTAGGATTGTATTTAGTGTGCACTTCTTGAACTTGCCCTTGAGCTTGTGGGGTCTGCCCCGGCGGTGGATAGCCTCCGTATTGCTGCTGATACTGTTGCTGGGCCATCTCCTCACGCATTTCCTGTTTTGCAGACTCTTTGGAGCGGCGCATTCCTTCTCCCACCAAAGCGCCCAAGAGAGCGCCCGAACCTGCGCCGATCGCTGTTCCGGCCCCCGCATGCCCTGTTTGACTTCCGATAATCGCTCCCAGACCGGCACCGGCAGCGCCTCCGCCTAAGGCTCCCATGGCAGGCTCGTTTAAAGTGGTTTCACATCCGGACAAAGTCACAAGTGCTAATGTCAGTAAAGCAATTTCCCTTTTCATGGTGCGTTATACCTCCCGTTAATTACTCATTATATCGGCTTGATCCAATGATTTTTCAATCTCAAGTTTCTTGATTAAACCAGCTTGATCCCCCCGGGCCACGCGTACGGATACCAGCTTTGAAATGCCGGTTTCTTCCATCGTCACACCATAGAGGGCATCTCCCATGGAAATGGTTTTCCGGTTGTGCGTGATGATAATAAACTGCGTTAATTCAAGAAAACTTTTCAGCACAGAAAGAAACCGGTCAATATTCGCCTCGTCTAAAGGCGCATCCACTTCGTCCAAAACGCAAAAAGGAGACGGCTTGATTTTGAAAAGAGCAAATAGAAGGGCGACGGCGGTT